>NZ_JBWLKM010000016.1:0-168681 GCF_059026085.1 Streptomyces sp. a15
CCCGGAAGCTAAGCCTTACAGCGCCGATGGTACTGCAGGGGGGACCCTGTGGGAGAGTAGGACGCCGCCGAACAATTTTTCAAAGGGTTGGATCCTGAACTTCGGTTCGGGGTCCAGCCCTTTTTTGTTGTGCGTCACTTGAAGTTCACGTTGCGCTACCACGATCGTCGACATGGGTACTGCTGCAATGCTCAGGGCCGCTGGTGTCGGAGTCGGTGACGAGGTTGTCGTGCCGGCCTTCGGGAACGTGGAAGTCGCCGAGGCCGTGGTCCTGGCGGGGGCGCTTCCGGTGTTCGCCGACATAGATCCGGTGACGTACTGCCTCGACTCGTCCGCTGTCGAGGCGGCCATAACTCCGCGTACCGCGGCCGTCGTTGTCGTACACCGCTTCGGTCGGCCGGCCGACATGGTGCGGCTGCTCGGGGTGGGGGAGCGGCACGGGCTGCTTGTGCTTCAGGAGGGGGAGTCCGGGGAGCCGTACGACGAGATCGCTCAGCGGAGGCAGCGGGCCGGGTATCTCGATGCGAAGTTGAGGGGTGTGCGGACGCCTGATGGCGGTGACGGGCACACCTATCAGCAGTACGTCGTGCGGGTACCGGGGAACGGGCGGCCGGATCGGGACGCCTTTGCCCGGGCCGTGCAGGCCAAGGGAGTTGAGTGCCGGGTGCCGGTGAAGACGCCAGTGCATCGGCTGCCCGAATACCGTCGGTGCGTGTCCCTGCCGGAGACCGAGCGGGCCGCGGACGAGACGCTCGCTCTTCCGGTGGATGCCGCGTTGACCAAGCGGGACATGCAGCGGATTGTGGGGGCGTGCAATGCCCTTGGGGGACTGCTCCAGCCGGCTTTCTGAGGGCCCGTGAGGTGGTTGGGGGTACGGGTCTGTTCGGGGTATGATCTATTCCGTTGCCGCGGGGGGAAATCCCTCGAAAAGGTGACTGGCCCCTATAGCTCAGTCGGTAGAGCGTCTCCATGGTAAGGAGAAGGTCAACGGTTCGATTCCGTTTGGGGGCTCCAGCACAAAAGGCCCTCGTCCTTACGGGCGGGGGCCTTTCGCATGTCCTCTTCCGCTCTTTCGGTTCCTTCAGTCCTTGTGGAGGCCCGGTACGCGCATCGCCAGGATCGCCATGTCGTCGGAGGGGGCGTCCTGCGCGAAGCGTTCCACCGCGCGCATGATGCGGGCGGCGACCGCGCCTGCCGTGAGGCCTGTGCAGGTCGTGAGGACGTCGGCGAGGCCGTCGTCGCCCAGCATGCGGGTGCCTTCACGGCGTTCGGTGACGCCGTCCGTGACACAGAGGAGGACGTCGCCCGGGTCGAGGGTGATCGTCTGCTCGTAGAGCTCGAGGTCCTCCATGACGCCGAGGAGCGGCTGGGGCTCGGCGGCCGGTTCGACGGTGCCGTCCTGGCGGAGGCGGAGCGGGAGGGGATGGCCGGCGCAGACCACCTTCAGCTGGGCGCTGCCGTCCTCCTGGGGCCACAACTCGCCGTAGAGGAGGGTCAGGAAGCGGCTGCGGGCACCCTCGTCGAGGATCGCGGAGTTCAGGCGCTCCAGGACCGCGGGGCCGCTGAGGCCCTCCCTGGCCAGCAGTCGGAGGGCGTGGCGGGCCAGGCCTGTGACGGCCGCCGCGTTCGGGCCCGTGCCGCAGACGTCGCCGATGGCGAAGCCGTACGCGCCGTCCCGGATCGGGAAGAGATCGTAGAAGTCGCCGCCAACCTCGTTGCCCTCGCCGGCCGCGCGGTAGATGACCTCGACCTCGACGCCGTCGATCTCGGGGAGTTCGGGCGGCAGGAGGCTGCGCTGGAGGGACTGGCTGATGGCGGTGCGCTCGGAGTAGAGGCGGGCGTTGTCGAGGGCGAGGGCGGCCCGGCGGGACAAGTCCTCGGCCAGTTCCAGGATTTCCTGGCGGAAGTGCTCGTCCGTGGGCTTGCCGAGGGTGAGCATGCCGATGACCCGGTTGCGGGCCACGAGGGGGAGGACCACGGTTTCGCCGCCGACGGCGGAGGCCGTGGCGAGGGTGGGGCCGATGCCCGACGTGACCTGGTGCGGCGGGCCGCCGCTCATGCCGAGGCTGCGCATGGAGCTGCGCAGGGCGGCCTGGTGGGCCGCCTCGCCGGGGGCCGACCAGACGCGGGCGCCGGGGGTGGGTACCGGGTCGGGCGGGGCGACCTTCGACAACAGGGACTTGATGCCGTCGATCAGTTCCTCGTCCTCGTGCAGGACGTACGACAGGTACGGCTCGGAGGCCTGGTCGGCGATCGTGTAGACCGCGCACCAGGTGGCCAGGGTCGGGACCGTCATCTGGGCCATCAGGGCCAGCGTCTGGTCGCGGTCCAGGGTGCCGGCGAGGAGGTCGGAGGCCTCGACGAGGAAGCTCAGGGAGCCTCGGCGCAGGCGTTCGAGTTCGCCGAGGCGGGCGGATTCGACCGCCAAGGCGATGCGGTCGGCGGCGAACTGGAGGCGCAGCGCTTCTTCGTTCGAGTATCTCCCGGGGGATTCGGCGGCGACGCCGAGTGAGCCGGTGAGGCGGCCTTCCACCTTCAGGGGCACCGTGACGACGGAGCGCATGCCGGTGCCGCTCAGCAGCGGTACGGCGCCCGGTACGGCCGTGAGGTCGTCGTGGACGGCCGGCATGCGGGCCGAGCCGTAGCGGCCGGGGCCCGCCTCGACGGGGACGCGGGCGAAGCGCTGGCGGGCCGAGGGCAGGCCGGTGGAGGCGCGGACCTCCAACTCCGTTTCGTCGTCGGTCGCCAGGAGCAGGAAGGCGGAGTCGCCGTCGAGCATGTCGCGGGCGCGTTCCACCGTGCGCTGGAGGAGGCCGTCGAGGTCGTCCGGGGCCGGCGAGCCGATGAACACCTCGAAGGGGTCGGTGCTCTGGCCGTCGGACCCGGTGTTCGTGTCGGAGGCCGGGACGCGCAACGGCGTCTGCAGGACCGCCCGTTCGTGGTCGCGGACCAGGAGACAGACCGTGGAGGGCTCGCCGCCCGTGTCGCGGACGCGGAGGTGGGAGGCGTACACGGAGCTGACCCGGCCGTTGGCGGCCCTGATGCCGTAACTGCCCTCCCAGCGCGAGAGTTGCAGGGCCTCCGCGATGCCGGTGCTGGTGCCCGGGGTGTGCGGCCAGGCGGCGAGGTCGGTCAGCGGTTTGCCGAGGACCTGTTCGGCGGCGTAGCCGAAGAGTTCCTCGGCGTCCTCGTTCCAGGACGTGAGGGCGCCGGTGCGGTCGATCTGGACCACGGCGACTCGGACGCGGCCGTCGGCCAGCGGCAGGAGGTCGGCGGGCAGTGCGGGGCCCGCGGCGCGGGTGCCCACCGGGCGTTCGGGGAGGTCGAGCTGGAACCAGACCTGCTTGTGTGTGGGCGTGTACTCCACGCCCCAGTGGCCGGCCAGCGCCGCGCACAGTTGGAGGCCGCGGCCGCCCTCGCGGTCGGGGCTGCCCATGTCGACGGCCTGGCCCTGGAGCGGGATCTCGCGTTCCGGATAGCGGTCGGCGACCTCGACGCGTACGCCGTCGTCGCTTCGTAGACACAACACGTCGGCGGAGGTGCCGGCGTGCACCACGGCGTTGGTCACCAGTTCGCTGGTGAGGACCACTGCGTCGTCGATGATGTCGGCGAAGCCCCAGCCCTGGAGGGTGTCGCGGACGAAGGCGCGGGCGCTCGCGACCGATCGCCCGACGGGCTCGAAGCTGGCGGCCGCGCGCGCGGTGATCACAGAACTCCTCGGCCGGTTGTCGACGTGCAGGGCTCCCTGGCCGGCGAGCTCGTGCCGCTGATGCGGCAGGCCGCTGGTCGGCCGGGGGTCCGGGGGCTGTCCCCCAGGGATCAGTCCGGTGGTCATGTGTGCGGCCGCCCCTCCGATGCCCGCTCGTTCTTGTGCCACCGCCCAGGCCGGACGGACCGGCGCGGCTGGACAGCCGCATGCAAGGTTACTTACCTTCCCCGTCCATGCGGATGCCGGTCTGCAGTGTTTCCGTCCGGAGGGTGTGCGGACGATGTGCGAAGCTGCCGAACTGTTATGGCCTGGTTCGGCCAGGGTGAAACACTGGGCAAGCTTCTGGTGAAGGTACTGGCAGGCTGAGTGTGATGTGCACACGGTGGGCAGCAGCCCCGGGTGTGGCCTGATACAGCGGGCATGGATAAGCAGCAGCAACCGAGAAGCCGAGCAGTAACACCTGAGCACAGCAGTAACGGTCGACCCCTGCGGGAGGGACACAGTGGAGTCTGGCGCAGCGACGCGGGGCACTAAGACGCGCGCGAAAGGCGGACAGTCCCTGAGTAACCAGCGCAAACCGCGCAATGGCACCACCGCGGTGGATACGGCTGCCCTGAACAGGCTGCTGGCGGCTCTCGTGTCGATGCGTGACGGGAACTTCCGCAAGCGGCTCACCGTGTCCGGTGACGGCGTGATGTCGGAGATCGCCGCGGTTTTCAACGAGGTGGCCGACCGGAATCTCCATTTGACGGGTGAATTGTCGCGGGTCCGGCGCATGGTGGGGCGTGAGGGAAAGCTCACGGAACGGCTGGAAACAGGTGCCTCAGAGGGCTCCTGGGCGGCCGCCATCGACGCTTCGAACGCGCTGGTCGACGATCTCGTACGGCCTGTCTCCGAGGTCAGTCGGGTGCTGTCCGCGGTGGCGGAGGGTGATCTGTCGCCGCGCATGGAGCTGCGGACGCAGGCGCCGGACGGGACCGGGCATCCGTTGCGCGGGGAGTTCCTGAAGGTCGGGCGGACCGTCAACAATCTGGTCGACCAGCTGTCGACGTTCACCGACGAGGTCACACGGGTGGCCAGCGAGGTGGGTACCGAGGGCAAGCTGGGCGGGCAGGCCCGGGTGCGCGGTATGTCGGGTTCGTGGAAGGACCTGACGGAGTCCGTCAACACGATGGCGTACCGGCTGACGGCTCAGGTGCGGGACATCGCGCTGGTGACGACGGCGGTCGCCAAGGGTGACTTGTCCCGGAAGGTCACGGTTCATGTGGCCGGCGAGATGCTGGAGCTCAAGAACACCGTCAACACCATGGTGGACCAGCTGTCGTCGTTCTCCTCCGAGGTGACGCGGGTCGCGCGCGAGGTGGGTGTCGAGGGCGAGCTGGGCGGGCAGGCGCAGGTGCCCGGTGTGGCCGGTGTGTGGAAGGACCTCACCGATTCGGTGAACCTGATGGCCGGCAATCTGACGGCCCAGGTGCGCGGGATCTCCCAGGTGACGACCGCGGTCGCCAGCGGTGACCTGTCGCAGAAGGTGACGGTCTCGGCGCGCGGCGAGGTGGCGCAGCTCGCGGACACGATCAACCAGATGACCGAGACGCTGCGGATCTTCGCGGACGAGGTCACGCGGGTGGCCAACGAGGTCGGTGCCGAGGGGCAGCTCGGCGGGCAGGCGAACGTGCCGGGTGCGGCGGGGACGTGGAAGGACCTCACCGATTCGGTGAACACGGTCTTCCGGAACCTCACCACGCAGGTGCGGGACATCGCGGCCGTGACGACGGCCGTGGCCAACGGTGACCTCTCGCAGAAGGTCACCGTGAACGTGGCCGGCGAGATGCTGGAGCTGAAGAACACCGTCAACGGGATGGTGGACCAGCTGTCCGCGTTCGGTGCCGAGGTCACGCGCGTGGCGCGTGAGGTCGGGGTCGAGGGTGAGCTGGGCGGGCAGGCGCAGGTGCCCGGGGCCGCCGGCACGTGGAAGGACCTGACCGACTCCGTCAACACCGCGTTCCGGAATCTCACCGGACAGGTGAGGAACATCGCCCAGGTGACCACGGCCGTGGCCAACGGTGACCTGTCGCAGAAGGTCACCGTGGACGTCTCCGGCGAGATGCTCCAGCTGAAGAACACCGTGAACACGATGGTGGATCAGCTGTCGGCCTTCGCCGACCAGGTGACGCGGATGGCCCGGGACGTGGGCACCGAGGGACGGCTGGGCGGTCAGGCCGTGGTGCCGGGAGTGTCCGGCACGTGGAAGGAGCTCACCGACTCCGTCAACTTCATGGGCGGCAACCTCACCTCGCAGGTGCGGCAGATCGCTCAGGTGACGACGGCGGTGGCCCGGGGTGACCTGTCGCAGAAGATCGACGTCGACGCGCGCGGCGAGATCCTGGAGCTGAAGAACACCATCAACACGATGGTCGACCAGCTCTCCGCCTTCGCCGACCAGGTGACCCGGGTCGCCCGCGAGGTGGGTACGGAGGGCCGGCTCGGCGGGCAGGCGCAGGTGCCCGGCGTCGCCGGTGTGTGGCGTGACCTGACCGATTCCGTGAACGGCATGGCGGGGAACCTGACCGCCCAGGTGCGCAACATCGCGCAGGTCGCGACGGCGGTGGCCCGGGGTGACCTGTCGCAGAAGATCGACGTCGACGCGCGCGGAGAGATCCTGGAGCTGAAGAACACCCTCAACACGATGGTGGACCAGCTGTCGAGCTTCGCCGACCAGGTGACGCGGGTGGCGCGCGAGGTGGGTACGGAGGGCATCCTCGGCGGTCAGGCCGAGGTGCAGGGTGTCTCCGGCACCTGGAAGGACCTTACGCAGTCCGTGAACTTCATGGCGAACAACCTGACCATCCAGGTGCGCAACATCGCCGAGGTCACGACCGCGGTCGCCAAGGGCGACCTGTCGAAGAAGATCACCGTCGACGCGAAGGGCGAGATCCTCGAACTCGTCAGCACCGTCAACACGATGGTCGACCAGCTGTCGTCCTTCGCGGAGCAGGTGACGCGGGTGGCGCGCGAGGTGGGCACGGAGGGCATCCTCGGCGGTCAGGCCCACGCGTCGGGCGTCACGGGCATCTGGAAGGACCTCACCGACAACGTCAACCTGATGGCCAACAACCTGACCATGCAGGTGCGCAACATCTCCCAGGTCGCGTCGGCGGTCGCCAACGGTGACCTGACGCGGACGGTGACGATCGAGGCGCGCGGCGAGGTCGCGCAGCTCGCGGACACCTTCAACACCATGGTGAAGACGCTGAGTTCGTTCGCCGACCAGGTCACCAAGGTGGCCCGTGAGGTGGGCACGGACGGCATCCTGGGCGGGCAGGCGCGGGTGCCGGGAGTGGCCGGTACCTGGAAGGACCTCACCGAGTCGGTGAACCAGATGGCGTCCAACCTGACCGGTCAGGTGCGCAACATCGCCATGGTGACCACGGCCATCGCGAAGGGTGACCTGACCAAGAAGATCGACATTGACGCTCGTGGCGAGATCCTCGAACTCAAGACGACGATCAACACGATGGTTGATCAGCTGTCGTCGTTCGCCGAGGAGGTCACCCGAGTCGCCCGCGAGGTGGGTACGGAGGGCCAGCTGGGCGGTCAGGCACGCGTGCGTGATGTCGACGGAACCTGGCGCGACCTCACCGAGTCGGTGAACGAGATGGCCGGGAACCTGACCCGGCAGGTGCGTGCCATCGCGCGCGTGGCGACCGCGGTGACCCGTGGCGACCTGAACCTGAAGATCGACGTGGACGCCTCGGGCGAGATCCAGGAACTCCAGGACTACATCAACAAGATGATCGCCAACCTGCGCGACACCACGATCGCCAACAAGGAGCAGGACTGGCTCAAGGGCAACCTCGCCCGCATCTCCGCACTGATGCAGGGCCGCCGTGATCTGGCCGACGTGGCCTCGCTGATCATGAGCGAGCTGACGCCGGTGGTGACCGCGCAGCACGGCGCGTTCTTCGTCGCCATGCCGCTCCTGGACGGCAAGGACCTGAGCGCCGAGGCGGAGGAACAGTACGAGCTGCGGATGCTGGGGTCGTACGGCTACTCGATGGGCTCCATGCCGACGTCGTTCAGGCCGGGCGAGGCGCTGATCGGGACGGCCGCCGAGGAGAAGCGCACGATCCTCGTGGAGAACGCGCCCAGTGGCTATCTGAAGATCTCCTCCGGCCTCGGAGAGGCGCCGCCCGCGCAGGTGATCGTCCTCCCGGTGCTGTTCGAGGGCAAGGTGCTCGGTGTCATCGAGTTGGCCTCCTTCACTCCCTTTACGCAGATCCAGAAGGACTTCCTCAATCAGATCGCCGAGATGATCGCGACCAGCGTCAACACCATCTCCGTCAACACCAAGACGGAGGTGCTGCTGAAGCAGTCGCAGGAGCTGACCGAGCAACTTCGCGAGCGGTCGGAGGAGTTGGAGAACCGGCAGAAGGCCCTCCAGGCGTCCAACGCCGAACTCGAGGAGAAGGCGGAGCTGCTGGCCCAGCAGAACCGCGACATCGAGGTGAAGAACACCGAGATCGAGGAGGCGCGGCAGGTCCTGGAGGAGCGCGCCGAGCAGCTCGCCGTGTCGATGCGCTACAAGAGCGAGTTCCTCGCCAACATGTCGCACGAACTGCGTACACCGCTCAACTCGCTGCTGATCCTGGCCAAGCTGCTCGCCGACAACGCGGAGGGGAATCTCTCGCCGAAGCAGGTCGAGTTCGCCGAGACGATCCACGGGGCCGGTTCCGACCTGCTCCAGCTGATCAACGACATCCTCGACCTGTCGAAGGTCGAGGCGGGCAAGATGGACGTCTCCCCGACGCGCATCGCGCTCGTCCAGCTCGTGGACTACGTGGAGGCCACCTTCCGGCCGCTGACCGCGGAGAAGGGCCTGGACCTGTCCGTACGGGTGTCGCCGGAGCTGCCGGCCACGCTGCACACCGACGAGCAGCGGCTCCTTCAGGTGCTGCGCAACCTGCTGTCCAACGCGGTGAAGTTCACCGACTCCGGGGCTGTCGAGCTGGTCATCCGGCCCGCCGGCCGGGATGTGCCGGTGGCGATCAGGGAGCAGCTCCTGGAGGCGGGTTCGCTGCGTGACGCGGACGCCGACCTGATCGCGTTCTCCGTGACGGATACGGGGATCGGGATCGCGGCCAGCAAGATGCGGGTGATCTTCGAGGCGTTCAAGCAGGCGGACGGTACGACGAGCCGCAAGTACGGCGGTACGGGCCTCGGGCTGTCGATCTCGCGGGAGATCGCGCAGCTGCTGGGCGGTGAGATCCACGCGCAGAGCGAGCCTGGGCGCGGATCGACGTTCACGCTGTATTTGCCGCTGCATCCGAGCGAACTGCCGCCGCAGGGCTATCAGCAGCTCACGCCGCCCGCCCTGGAGGCCGGTGACCTGATGGGGTCCTCCTCCTCGGGGCGGCACGAGCCGACCGAGCTGTCCGACGCGGAGGTCGAGACGCCGGCCGAGGTGAGGTCGTACCGGGAGACGCAGAACGGTGCCGCGGCGCTCTTCAGGCGCCGTCGGCGGCCCGTGCCGGAGATCGAGCAGCGTCTCGCGCAGCAGGAGCAGTGGCCCGTGGCGGCGGAGCAGCAGACGACGCCGAAGTCGCGCCGCGGCATCCGGTTCGGCGGTGAAAAGGTGCTGATCGTCGACGACGACATCCGCAACGTCTTCGCGCTGACCAGCGTCCTCGAACAGCACGGGCTGTCCGTGCTGTACGCCGAGAACGGTCGCGAGGGCATCGAGGTCCTGGAGCAGCACGAAGACGTGGCGGTCGTCCTGATGGACATCATGATGCCCGAGATGGACGGCTATGCGACGACGACGGCGATCCGCAGGATGCCGCAGTTCGCCGGGCTGCCGATCATCGCGCTGACAGCGAAGGCGATGAAGGGCGACCGGGAGAAGGCGATCGAGTCGGGCGCCTCCGACTACGTGACCAAGCCGGTCGACCCCGATCACCTGCTGACGGTGATGGACCAGTGGATGCGTGGCGAGTGACGGGATCAGTCGGGCAATGCGTGGGCTTCGTGCGGATGTGGCGGGAACCTTCGGCGAGTACCCGGAGTTGCTGACTCTGGGTGGCCGAAGCCGTGTAGAAGTACGGGATTCGGGGAACCTTCTGGTCTCCCGCCGCGTTTCTGCTACGTGCACAGTGACATCGCGGTGACAGGGTGTGGCGACGGGCGGGGTGCGGCTACGATGACCGGCACAAGGACGGGCGGCGCAAGGGAGTCGTCCCCTGGGGCGGCGCCGGTCGGCGTCACCCCAAGTCCTGCGGACAGGGGAGGCCCCACGCCGGGGCGAGGAGGGCGGGCCATGGTGCAGAAGGCCAAGATCCTCCTGGTCGATGACCGGCCGGAGAATCTGCTCGCGCTGGAGGCCATCCTCTCTGCGCTCGATCAGACACTGGTGCGGGCATCGTCCGGGGAGGAAGCGCTCAAAGCACTGCTCACGGACGACTTCGCGGTCATTCTGCTGGACGTCCAGATGCCGGGTATGGACGGCTTCGAAACGGCCGCGCACATCAAGCGGCGAGAACGCACCCGGGACATCCCGATCATCTTCCTCACCGCGATCAACCACGGACCGCACCACACGTTCCGCGGCTACGCGGCGGGCGCGGTCGACTACATCTCCAAGCCGTTCGACCCCTGGGTGCTGCGCGCCAAGGTCTCCGTCTTCGTCGAGCTGTATATGAAGAACTGCCAGCTGAGGGAGCAGGCGGCGCTGCTGCGGCTCCAGTTGGAGGGCGGCGGCGGCAAGGCGTCGGCCGGGGACGCGAAGGAGCCGGCAGGGCTGCTCGCCGAGCTGTCGGCGCGGCTGGCGGCGGTGGAGGAGCAGGCCGAGGCGCTGTCGAAGCAACTGGACGACGACTCCGCGGATGCGGCGGCGGTCGCCACGGCGGCCCATCTCGAACGCAAACTCACGGGGTTGCGGCGGGCGCTCGACGCGCTGGAGCCCGGGACGGGAAGTTCTCCCTCGGTGCCTTCGCAGAACTGACGCCTCCCACAGGCGTCGTTGTGCGTGAACGCGCGTCAGTTCAGCTCCCCTTCAAGGGCGACACGAACGGGTGAAGCAGTAGGCACACGTGTCCGCTGTCGTCTCCACCGGTAACCTCACACCTATGGCCTCACGTCCCTCCGCAGCCAAGAAGCCCGCCAAGAAGGCGGCCGCTCCGGCGAAGGCTCCGGCGAAGAAGGCCGCTGCGAAGAAGGCGCCCGCCAAAAAGGCGCCCGCCAAGAAGGCCGCGGCGAAGAAAGCCGCGCCGCCGAAGCCGGCGCCCAGCCCTACCGGGGGCATCTACCGGCTCGTGCGCGCGCTGTGGCTCGGCGTCGCGCACGCCGTCGGCGCGGTGTTCCGCGGGATAGGGCAGGGCGCGAAGAACCTCGACCCGGCGCACCGCAAGGACGGCGTCGCGCTGCTGCTGCTCGGCCTCGGACTGATCGTCGCCGCCGGGACCTGGTCCAACCTGCGTGGTCCCGTCGGCGACCTCGTCGAAATGCTGGTGACGGGCGCCTTCGGCCGGCTCGACCTGCTCGTGCCGATACTGCTCGCGGTCATCGCCGTACGGTTCATCCGGCACCCCGAACAGCCCGAGGCCAACGGTCGCATCGTGATCGGCCTGTCCGCGCTCGTCATCGGCGTGCTCGGCCAGGTCCACATCGCCTGCGGCTCGCCCGCGCGCGGTGAGGGCATGCAGGCGATACGGGATGCCGGCGGCCTCATCGGCTGGGGAGCGGCGACCCCGCTGACGTACACCATGGGCGAGGTCCTCGCGGTACCGCTGCTCGCGCTGCTGACGATCTTCGGGCTGCTGGTCGTCACGGCCACCCCCGTCAACGCCATCCCGCAGCGGCTGCGGCTGCTCGGGGTGCGGCTCGGCATCGTGCACGACCCGGCCGAGGACGAGTTCGGGGAGGACGACGAGCGCTACGACGACCAGTGGCGCGACGCCGTGCCCGCGCGCCCTCGCAGACGCGGCCCGGCCGCCGCGGCGTACGACCCCGACGGGGCGGAGCAGGAGGCCCTCTCGCGGCGTCGTGGCCGCCCCCGGCGCTCCGCGGTGCCGCAGCCCGATCTGGACCGTCCCATGGACGCCGTGGACGTCGCCGCGGCCGCCGCCGCCGCGCTCGACGGGGCCGTGCTGCACGGCATGCCGCCCTCGCCGATCGTCGCCGACCTCACCCAGGGCGTCAGCGTGGGGGAGCGCGAGGAGCCGACCCCGACTCCCACGCCGGTCCCGGCCGCGCGTCCCAAGCAGGAGAAGCTCGACGTGGGGGTCGCGGACCTCACCAAGTCCGCGCCCGACGTGCCCCGCGAGCTCCCGGCGCGCGCCGAGCAGCTGCAGCTGTCCGGCGACATCACCTACGCGCTGCCCTCGCTCGACCTCCTCACGCGCGGGGGCCCCGGCAAGTCCCGCAGCGCCGCGAACGACGCGGTCGTCGCCTCGCTCACGACCGTCTTCTCCGAGTTCAAGGTCGACGCCGCCGTCACCGGCTTCACCCGCGGGCCGACGGTCACGCGCTACGAGGTCGAGCTCGGCCCCGCCGTGAAGGTCGAGCGGATCACCGCGCTGACCAAGAACATCGCGTACGCCGTCGCCAGTCCGGACGTACGGATCATCAGCCCGATCCCCGGCAAGTCCGCGGTGGGCATCGAGATCCCGAACACCGACCGGGAGATGGTCAACCTCGGTGACGTGCTGCGCCTCGCCGCGGCCGCCGAGGACGACCACCCGATGCTGGTCGCGCTCGGCAAGGACGTCGAGGGCGGCTATGTGATGGCCAACCTCGCGAAGATGCCGCACGTGCTGGTTGCCGGAGCCACCGGTTCCGGTAAGTCGTCCTGCATCAACTGCCTGATCACGTCGATCATGGTCCGCGCGACTCCCGAGGACGTCCGCATGGTCCTCGTCGACCCCAAACGTGTCGAGCTGACCGCGTACGAGGGCATCCCGCACCTGATCACGCCGATCATCACCAACCCGAAGCGGGCCGCCGAGGCGCTCCAGTGGGTCGTACGGGAGATGGATCTTCGGTACGACGATCTGGCGGCGTACGGCTACCGGCACATCGACGACTTCAACGAGGCCGTGCGCAGCGGCAAGGTGAAGTCGCCGGAGGGCAGTGAGCGGGAGCTCCAGCCGTATCCGTATCTGCTGGTGATCGTCGACGAGCTCGCCGACCTGATGATGGTCGCCCCGCGGGACGTCGAGGACTCGATCGTGCGCATCACGCAGCTCGCGCGCGCGGCCGGCATCCACCTGGTCCTCGCGACGCAGCGGCCGTCGGTCGATGTCGTCACCGGGCTGATCAAGGCGAACGTGCCCTCGCGCCTCGCCTTCGCCACCTCCTCGCTCGCCGACTCGCGGGTCATCCTCGACCAGCCCGGTGCCGAGAAGCTGATCGGCAAGGGTGACGGGCTGTATCTGCCGATGGGTCAGAACAAGCCCACCCGTATGCAGGGTGCCTTCGTGACCGAGGAGGAGGTCGCGACGGTCGTCCAGCACTGCAAGGACCAGATGGCGCCGGTCTTCCGGGACGACGTCACCGTGGGCACCAAGCAGAAGAAGGAGATCGACGAGGAGATCGGCGACGACCTCGACCTGCTGTGCCAGGCCGCCGAACTGGTCGTCTCCACGCAGTTCGGGTCGACGTCCATGCTGCAGCGGAAGCTGCGGGTCGGGTTCGCCAAGGCGGGTCGGCTCATGGACCTCATGGAGTCCCGGGGGATCGTCGGGCCGAGCGAAGGCTCCAAGGCTCGTGATGTTCTTGTGAAGGCTGACGAACTGGACGGAGTGCTCGCGGTGATCCGCGGGGAGGCTTAAAGGGAGTCCCAAGGCCGCTGTTCAATCGTGACTCACCCGTAAGGGATCATTGAGCAACCGTTTCCCTTCCGCGTACGTCAAGTTGAGGGAAGCGACAAGCTGCTGCCCCACCATCGGCGTGTCCGGCCATTCCGATGGCGTACAAAGTGCCACCGCCCGGTTGCCCCACCCTTTCTTACCCCCCATAGACTGAACCTCCAGCACAGGCGGCTAAAACGCTCGAAAGGCGCCCCCGTGTCCCTCGGCAACTCCCCTGAAGACGAGCGTCCGTTCGAAGACGACCGTGAGGAAGCCCGCCCCTCGATCGGTCGTGCCCTCCAGCAGGCGCGTATCGCGGCCGGACTGACCGTCGACGACGTCAGTTCCGCCACCCGGGTCCGCATCGCCATCGTGCACGCCATCGAGGCGGACGACTTCGACCCCTGTGGCGGCGACGTCTACGCCCGCGGTCACATCCGGACCCTGGCCAAGGCCGTCCGTCTCGATCCCGCCCCGCTGCTCGCCCAGTACGACGACGATCACGGCGGGCGTCCGGCGCCGACCCCGGCCGCTCCGCTGTTCGAGGCGGAACGCATCCGTCCGGAGCGGCGCGGGCCCAACTGGACCGCGGCCATGGTCGCCGCGATCGTCGCCGTGGTCGGCTTCGTCGGGTTCACCGCCTTCAGCGGCGGTGACGATGAAGGCGGCAAGACGCAGGTCGCCGAGGGCTCCAAGCCCTCGACCAGCAAGAACGCCTCGCCCACGCCGAAGAACGACAAGCCCGAGGACACCGAGCCGGTGCCCTCGGACAGCGCCATCGCCGCCGCGCCCCAGGACAAGGTGACCGTCCAGGTCAGCGCCGCCGATGGAAAGAGCTGGATCTCCGCCAAGGACCACAACGGGCGGAGCCTGTTCGACGGACTGCTCAAGCAGGGCGAGTCCAAGACCTTCCAGGACAGCCAGAAGGTCAACCTCGTCCTCGGCGACGCCGGGGCGATCCAGCTGTATGTGAACGGCAAGAAGATCGACGAGGACTGGCAGCCGGGGGCCGTGGAGCGGCTCACCTATACGAAGGGCGACCCTCAGGTCGGTTAGGACCGGACGGGTACGGACGGGGTTGGCCAAGATCGGCCAACCCCGTCGACGTGGGGTGTCAGTGGGACGAAGTAGTCTTGAGCCCATGCCTGAACGCCGTACCGTCGCACTCGTCACTCTTGGCTGCGCCCGTAACGAGGTGGACTCGGAGGAGCTGGCAGGCCGCTTGGAGGCGGACGGCTGGCACCTCGTGGAGGACGCCTCGGACGCGGACGTGGCCGTCGTCAACACGTGCGGCTTCGTCGACGCCGCCAAGAAGGACTCCGTCGACGCCCTCCTGGAGGCCAACGACCTCAAGGGGCACGGCAGAACCCAGGCCGTCGTGGCGGTGGGCTGCATGGCCGAGCGGTACGGCAAGGATCTCGCGGAGGCCCTCCCGGAGGCCGACGGCGTGCTCGGCTTCGACGACTACACCGACATCTCCGACCGGCTGCAGACCATTCTGAACGGCGGAATCCACGCCTCCCACACCCCGCGCGACCGGCGCAAGCTGCTGCCGATCAGCCCCGCCGAGCGGCAGTCGGTCTCCGACGTCGCCCTGCCCGGGCACGGCGCCGCGGCCGACCTGCCGGAGGGGCTCGCTCCGGCCTCCGGTCCCCGTGCGCCCCTGCGCCGCCGTCTGGACGGCGCCCCGGTCGCCTCGGTGAAGCTCGCCTCCGGCTGCGACCGGCGCTGCTCCTTCTGCGCCATCCCGTCCTTCCGCGGCTCCTTCATCTCGCGCCGCCCCAGCGACGTGCTGAACGAGGCGCGGTGGCTGGGCGAGCAGGGCGTCAAGGAGATCATGCTGGTCTCCGAGAACAACACCTCGTACGGCAAGGACCTGGGCGACATCCGCCTGCTCGAGTCCCTGCTGCCCGAGATCGCCGAGGTCGACGGCATCGAGCGGGTGCGGGTGAGCTACCTCCAGCCCGCCGAGATGCGGCCCGGGCTCATCGACGTGCTGACGTCCACGCCCAAGGTCATGCCCTACTTCGACCTGTCCTTCCAGCACTCCGCCCCCGACGTGCTGCGCGCGATGCGCCGCTTCGGCGACACCGACCGCTTCCTGGAGCTGCTCGACACCATCCGGAGCAAGGCACCCCAGGCCGGCGTGCGCTCCAACTTCATCGTGGGCTTCCCCGGTGAGAGCGAGGCCGATCTGGCCGAGCTGGAGCGCTTCCTGAACGGCGCGAGGCTGGACGCCATCGGCGTCTTCGGGTACTCCGACGAGGACGGCACCGAAGCGGCGACGTACGAGAACAAGGTCGACGAGGACGTCGTCGCCGAGCGGCTGGCCCGCGTCTCCCGACTCGCGGAAGAACTCGTCTCGCAGCGGGCCGAGGAGCGTGTCGGCGAGACCGTGCAGGTGCTCGTGGAGTCGGTGGACTCCGTGGAGGGCGTGTACGGCCGTGGGGCGCACCAGGCGCCCGAGACCGACGGCCAGGTGCTGCTCACGAGCGGCGAGGGCCTGAGTGTCGGTCGTATGGTCGAGGCGAAGGTAGTCGGTACCGAAGGTGTCGACCTGGTGGCCGAGCCGCTGCAGGGCTCGCCCGCGTGGAGTGAGGAGGCAGGCAGATGACCGGAGTCCCGGCGTCCGCTGCGGGTGGCTCCTCCGCTGCGAAGGGTGCGGCCGCGGGCACGGCTTCGGGTGCCGCGTCCGCGTCCGGTGCCGTCTCCGGTGCTTCTGGTGCGCTTAGTGCTTCTGGTACTCCTGGTGCCTCTGGTGCTGACTCCGGTGGGAAGTCGGCGCGTGGTGGGAAGCTGACGGCCGCCGCCGTCAATCAGGCCAGTGTCTGGAACATCGCCAATCTGCTGACCATGCTCCGGCTGCTTCTCGTGCCCGGTTTCGTCGCGCTGATGCTCGCCGACGGCGGCTACGACCCGGCGTGGCGCTCGTTCGCCTGGGCGGCCTTCGCGGTCGCCATGATCACCGACCTGTTCGACGGGCATCTGGCACGCACGTACAACCTCGTCACCGACTTCGGGAAGATCGCCGACCCCATCGCCGACAAGGCGATCATGGGGGCGGCGCTGATCTGTCTGTCCGCGCTCGGTGACCTGCCGTGGTGGGTGACGGGCGTCATCCTCGGCCGGGAACTCGGGATCACGCTGTTGCGTTTCGTGGTCATCCGGTACGGCGTCATTCCCGCCAGCCGCGGCGGCAAGCTGAAGACCCTCACGCAGGGCGTGGCCGTGGGGATGTACGTCCTGGCACTGACGGGATGGCTGGCCACCCTGAGGTTCTGGGTGATGGCGGCCGCGGTCGTGCTGACCGTCGTGACGGGGCTGGACTATGTGAGACAGGCCATTGTGCTGCGCCGGCAGGGAATCGCCGAGCGCAAGGCGGCGTTGGAGGAGACGGAAGCGTGAGTTCCCCGGCCGCGGACGTGGCCGTAGCAGTGGTACGACTACTCACCGTGAAGGGTGAGACGCTCGCCGTTGCCGAGTCGCTCACGGGCGGTTTGGTCGCGGCGGAAATCACAGCGGTCCGTGGGGCCTCCAAGGCCTTTCGAGGTTCGGTGACCGCCTACGCCACCGAACTGAAGCATGAACTGCTGGGCGTGGACGCCACTCTGCTGGCGGCGCGCGGGGCCGTGGATCCGCAGGTCGCGGGCCAGATGGCGGCCGGAGTGCGCAAGGCGCTCGGCGCCGACTGGGGCATCGCGACCACCGGCGTCGCCGGTCCGGAACCGCAGGACGGCAAGCCCGTCGGCACGGTTTTCGTGGCCGTCGACGGGCCCCTCGCGGAGTCTTCCGGCGCAATCGGTGGCGGGAAAGTGACCGCACTGCGGTTGAACGGCGACCGTGCGGAAATTCGTATGGAGAGTGTACGGAGCGTACTCGCACTGCTCCTGGAGGGGCTTGCGAGCGAACTGACCGGGAATGAGCGGACACAGGATACGGAACGGAACGGGGGGTTTTGATGTTTGCAGCCCTGAGTGAACACGACATCGCTCCCCGCACGGCCGCGGCGCAAGGCGGTACGGTGGGGCGAGAAGGATGCGGCTACGCGGTCCGAGGAGGGAGCCACCGATGATTCTGCTCCGTCGCCTGTTGGGTGACGTGCTGCGTCGGCAGCGCCAACGCCAGGGCCGTACTCTGCGCGAAGTCTCCTCGTCCGCCCGAGTCTCACTCGGCTATCTCTCCGAGGTGGAGCGGGGGCAGAAGGAGGCTTCCTCCGAGCTGCTCTCCGCCATCTGCGACGCGCTGGACGTACGGATGTCCGAGCTCATGCGGGAAGTGAGCGACGAGCTCGCCCTCGCCGAGCTGGCCCAGTCTGCTGCGGCCACCCCCAGCGAGCCTGTGCCGACGCCGGTTCGCCCGATGCTGGGTTCCGTCTCGGTGACCGGTGTGCCACCGGAACGGGTGACGATCAAGGCGCCCGCCGAAGCGGTGGACGTGGTGGCCGCGTGACGCTCGCGCGGATCTGCTCGCGCCGACGTTGACGTGCGCTGATCGCGTCCGATTGCGCTTGCGCTGAAGAAGTGTGAGGCCCCGGCCGGGGCTTCTCCGGGGAGACCTGGAGGGGAGCGGTCGGGGTTTTTCGCGTTTTCGTGGGCTCGGGGTCGCTCTGGTCCGTTTGCCGGTGGGGTCGGTGGCGGTCATGGTGGAGCTTGGTTGTGCCTGGCCGGGATCGAGTGACGGGCGGTGCTCCCGTGTGCCGCCGGTGCGCCCTCCCCGTGGGTGAGGCGGCGGCCTAGCGTTGGGCTGGTCGGGGCTGGAGGTGACGTCCATGGCGGGGCCGACAGCGCGCTGGGGGGCGGTGCTCGGGCTCGGGGCGCTGTGGTGGTGGGCCGTGCTGCGGCTCGCGCTGGCGTCGGACGCGGGGGTGTTGGAGGGAGCGGTCGCGGCCGGCGGGTGGGGGCTGAGTCTGCTGCCGGTGCACTGTGTGCCCAAGGGCCGGGCCGCGGGAGCTCTGGCCTCGGGGCGGTGGGCGGCGGCCTGGCGGACGGCGCGGGTCACCACGTTGTCGCGGGTGTCGCGGGCTACCACGGCATCGCCACACCGCCGTTCGGACGCAGGATCTGGCCCGTCGTGAAGGACGAGGCGTCGGAGGCCAGGTAGAGCACGGCCTGGGCGACGTCCTCCGGTTCGCCCACCCGGCCCAGGGGCGACATCCGGGCCATGAGCGACTCGGTGTGCGCCTGCGCCTCGGTGTCGCTGCGGTCGGTCATGGGGGTGCGGATCCAGCCCGGTGCGACCGCGTTGACCCGGATGCCGTGTCGGCCGACCTCGGTCGCCAGTGTCTTCGTCAGCTGGACGACGGCCGCCTTGGCGGCGCCGTAGCAGAGCAGGCCGGGGCCGCCAGTGTCCACGGCGCCCGAGGCCATCGTGACGATGCTGCCCCTGATGTGCCGGGCGAGCATCAGTCGGGCCGCCTCCTGGCAGGCGTACAGCACTCCCTTGAAGTTGACGTTCAGCACCCGGTCGAGGTCCTCCTCCCGGGTCTCCAGGACCGGGCTGCTGTGCATGACGCCGGCGACCGCGGCCATCACGTCCAGGCGCTCGCAGGAGGCGACGGCCTCGTGGAGCTGTTCGCGGTCGGTGACGTCGAGGGCGTGGGTGTGGGCCGTGCCGCCGGTGTTCTTGATGGCTCTCGCGGTCTCGTCGAGGCCCGGTGCGTCGAGGTCCGCGCAGTGCACGGTGGCGCCGGCCGTGGCGAGCAGCACAGCCGAGGCGCGGCCTATGCCACTGGCGGCGCCGGTGACGAATGCGGTGCGGCCGGTGAGGTCGTACGCCGTGAGGGGCATGAAGGGGACGGTACGAGCGATCCTGACGGGTCGTCAATTGTTCGTACGGCGCTGGGTTCCGCGGAGCGGGGTGGTGGTTGGGGCGGGGCCTCGCTGGCAGGTCGGGCACCAGTACGTGGGGCGTTCGCGGGATCCGTCGCCCTGGTCGGCCACGCGGACGGGAGTGTGGCAGCGGAGGCAGGGGCGGGGTGCGCGGCCGTACACGAACAGGTCCTGGCCTCGGCGGCCCGTCGTGGTGCGGACCGGGCGGTCGCGGTTGGCTTCCAGGAGCTTCTTGGCGAGCGCGGGCAGGTGCGCGGCGCGGTCGCCGGGGAGGGCGCCGACGGGCAGCCAGGGGGTGACGCCGAGGAGGAAACAGAGCTCGCTCTTGTAGACATTGCCTATGCCGGCGAGGTTGCGCTGGTCGAGCAGGGCCTCGCCGAGGGGGCGGGTGGGATCGGCGAGGAGGTTGGCCAGGGCCTGGTCCGGGTTCCAGTCCGGGCCCAGGAGATCGGGGCCCAGGTGCCCGACGGCGCGGTGCTCGTCGGTGGTGCGCAGGAGTTCGAGCACGGGGAGGCGGTAGCCGACGGCCGTGCGGTCGGCGGTGCCGAGGATCGCGCGGATCTGGTGGCTCGGGCCGCCGGTCCAGCGCTGGTGGTTGGCGTACACCTTCCAGGAGCCGTCCATGCGCAGGTGCGAGTGGAGGGTGAGACCGCCCTCGATGCGGGCGAGAAGGTGTTTGCCGCGTGGGGTGACGTCCAGGACGGTGCGGCCCGTGAGGTCGGCCGTGGCGTACTTCGGCACCCGGAGGTCGCTGCGGGTCAGCACCTTGCCGGCGAGGGCGCTGTGCAGCCGCCTCGCGGCCTGCCAGACCGTGTCTCCTTCGGGCATGGGTCAAGGGTGGCATGGGGTGGGCGGCGGGGATGCGTGATGTGGGGTTGGGCTGGGGGGCGGGATGGGTGTTGATGCGGTGCGCGTTGGGGGGTGGAGCGTGGGTGCGGGGTGCGGGGTGCGGGGTGCGGGGTGTGGCTCTGGCGGGTTCATGCGCGTAGTCGCAGGCCGCGTGGGGTGGCGATGAAGCCCGTTCCCTCCAGGAGGGTGCCGATGGGGGATGTGAGGGCAGATGCGCCGTTGACGCGCTCGACGGTGACTGTGCCGAGGGAGCCCGCCTTTGCCGCCGCGGCGAGGGCCTGCGCCGCCGCTTGGAGACGTGGGTCGTCGGTGGCTGTGCCGGACGGGTCGGAGGGCCAGGCCAGCAGGGTCTTGCCGCCTCGCTCCATGTAGAGCGTCAGCTCGCCGTCGACGAGAACCACCAGGGAGCCCGCCTTCCGGCCCGGCTTGTGGCCGGCGTCGGTCGGAGGATCCGGCCAGGGGAGGGCCGCGCCGTATGCGTTGGCGGGGTCGGCGGCGGCGAGGACGACGGCTCGGGAGTCGGGGGTGGGGCGGGTGCGGTGGGGGGAGGAAGGCGTGCCGAACGGGCCGTACGCGGGGCCGGTCGATGGGGGGAAATCGCGGGGGGAGATCCATTCGCTCCGCGAGGTGGGGGCGGGGAAGGGCGGCCAGTCGTCGGTGAGGCCGGGGTCGAAGGTGCGGGCGCTTTGGTCTGTGTGGCCGTCGGCCGGGTTCGGTCCGTCGGTGGTCGGGTGGGGGTCGGGTGATGCGAAGTGGTCGGGTGTGAAGTCGGTGGGGGAGTCGAAGGGGCTCGGGGCGAAGGGGGAGTCGAGGCCGAAGCCGTCTCGGGCGTCGTTGCCTTGGGGCGGGGGTGGCAGGGATTCGCCCCGGTCGCGGGCGTTGGCCACCGCGCGGAGGCGGTCCACCGCGCCGTCCATGGCGAACTGTGCGGCGCCGAGTCCCTCCACCACGTAACCGCGGCGGGCCTGGCCGTTGTCCTCGAAGGCGGACAGGATGCGGTACACCGCCGAGAAGCCGCCCTCGATGCCCTCCGCGGAGACGGCTCCCCGGGTCACCACGCCGTGCCGGTCGAGGAGGACGCGGGCCAGGGCATGGGCGCGCACGGTGGGGTCGGCATCGCGGTCCGGGAGCACGGACCAGCGGCCGGCGACGGTCGGCGGGCCGGTGCGGGACGCGGGGCGTGCGGCGGCAGTGAGGGAGCCGTAGCGCCCGCGCGGGACGGTGCGCTTGGCGCGGTGGGCCGTGGAGCCGGCGGTGCGGCCCGAGCCCAGGAGGGAGCGCATGGGGGCGAGCGTGTCGTTCGTGAGCCGTCCGGACCAGGTCAGGTCCCATACGGCGTCGGCCAGTTGGGGGTCGGTGGCTTCGGGGTGGGTGGTGGCGCGGACCTGATCGGCGATCTGGCGGAAGAACAGGCCGTAGCCCCCCGAGAGAGCGTCCAGGACGGACTGGTGCAGCGCCGTCAACTCCAGGGGGTGGGGTGGCGGGAGCAGCAGGGGGGCCGCGTCCGCGATGTACAGGGAGACCCAGCCGTCCTTGCCGGGGAGGGCTCCGGCGCCGGCCCAGACGATCTCGCCGGCCGCGGTGAGCTCGTCCAGCATCGCGGGTGTGTAGTTCGCGACGCGGGAGGGGAGGACGAGCTTCTCCAGGGCGGACGCGGGTACGGACGCGCCCTGCAACTGCTCCACGGCACGCACCAGTCCGTCGATGCCCCGCAGGCCGTGGCCCTTGCCGATGTGCTGCCACTGGGGGAGGAACTGGGCGAGCGCGGGCGGCGGCACCGGTTCCAGCTCGTGGCGCAGGGCGGCGAGGGAGCGGCGGCGGAGGCGGCGCAGGACGGTGGCGTCGCACCATTCCTGGCCGATCCCGGCCGGGTGGAACTCGCCCTGTACGACCCTGCTCGTCGCGGCGAGCCGTTGGAGGGTGCCATCGGTGACCGCAACGCCCAGGCCGAAGCGGGCTGCCGCGGTGGCCGATGTGAACGGGCCGTGGGTGCGGGCATAGCGCGCGAGGAGGTCGCCGAGCGGGTCCTTGACGGGCTCCGTGAAGGCTTCCGGGACGCCCACCGGCAGTGCTGTGCCGAGCGCGTCGCGCAGACGGCCCGCGTCCTCGATCGCCGCCCAGTGGTCGGTGCCGGCGACGCGGACGCGGATCGCGCGGCGGGCGGCGGCAAGCTCCTGGGGCCACTGGGGTTCGGCGCCCCGCTCGGCCAGCTCGGCGTCGGTGAGCGGGCCGAGCAGGCGCAGCAGGTCGGCGACGCCTTCGGCGTCCTTGACGCGGCGGTCCTCGGTGAGCCACTGGAGTTCTTTTTCCAGCTCGGTCAGTACCTCGGCGTCGAGCAGTTCGCGCAGTTCCGCCTGGCCGAGCAGTTCGGCCAGCAGACGCGAGTCCAGGGAGAGGGCGGCGGCGCGGCGCTCGGCGAGCGGTGAGTCTCCCTCGTACAGGAACTGGGCGACGTATCCGAAGAGGAGGGAGCGGGCGAAGGGGGAGGGTTCGGGGGTGGTGACCTCGACGAGGCGCACCTTGCGGGACTCCAGGTCGCCCATCAGCTCTACCAGGCCGGGGACGTCGAAGACGTCCTGGAGGCACTCGCGGACGGCTTCCAGGACGATCGGGAACGAGCCGAACTCGCTGGCGACCTGGAGCAGTTGGGAGGCGCGCTGGCGCTGCTGCCACAGGGGGGTGCGCTTGCCGGGGTTGCGGCGCGGCAGCAGCAGGGCGCGGGCCGCGCACTCGCGGAAGCGGGACGCGAACAGGGCCGAGCTGCCCACCTGCTCGGTGACGATCTGTTCGACCTCGCCCTTGTCGAAGACGACGTCCGCCGCGCCGACGGGGGCTTGGTCCGCGTCGTATTCAGTGCCGATCTTTGTCGGTTCCTGGTCGAGCAGGTCCAGGCCCATGAGGTCGGCGTCGGGCAGCCGCAGGACGATGCCGTCGTCGGCGTGCATGACCTGGGCGTCCATGCCGTACCGCTCGGAGAGCTTGGTGCCGAGGGCGAGCGCCCAGGGCGCGTGCACCTGGGCGCCGAAGGGGGAGTGCACGACGACCCGCCAGTCGCCGAGCTCGTCGCGGAAGCGCTCCACGACGATCGTGCGGTCGTCCGGGATGTGGCCGCAGGCCTCGCGCTGTTCGTCCAGGTAGGACAGCACGTTGTCTGCGGCCCAGGCGTCCAGGCCCGCGGCGAGGAGGCGGAGGCGGGCGTCCTCCTTGGTCAGCGAGCCGACCTCGCGCAGGAACGCGCCCACCGCGCGGCCCAGTTCCAGCGGGCGGCCCAGCTGGTCGCCCTTCCAGAAGGGGAGCCGACCCGGGACGCCCGGCGCGGGGGAGACCAGGACGCGGTCCCGGGTGATGTCCTCGATGCGCCAGGAACTGGTGCCCAGTGTGAAGACGTCGCCCACCCGGGACTCGTAGACCATCTCCTCGTCGAGCTCGCCGACCCGGCCGCCGCCCTTCTTGGGATCGGAACCGGCGAGGAAGACGCCGAAGAGGCCGCGGTCGGGGATGGTGCCGCCGGAGGTGACGGCGAGGCGCTGGGCGCCGGGGCGGCCGGTGATCGTGCCCGCGACTCGGTCCCAGACCACGCGGGGGCGCAGTTCCGCGAAGGCGTCGGACGGGTAGCGGCCGGCGAGCATGTCGAGGACGGCCGTGAAGGCGGATTCGGGGAGGGAGGCGAAGGGGGCCGCGCGGCGGACCATCGCGAGGAGGTCGTCGAGCTGCCAGGTGTCCATCGCGGTCATCGCGACGAGTTGCTGGGCGAGGACGTCCAGAGGGTTGGCGGGGACCTTGAGGGACTCGATGGAGCCCGTGCGCATGCGTTCGGTGACGACAGCCGCCTGGACCAGGTCGCCGCGGTACTTCGGGAAGACCACACCGGTGGAGACCGCGCCGACCTGGTGGCCCGCGCGGCCGACGCGCTGGAGGCCGGAGGCCACGGAGGGCGGGGACTCCACCTGGATGACGAGGTCCACGGCGCCCATGTCGATGCCCAGCTCGAGGCTGGAGGTCGCCACCACGGCGGGGAGGCGGCCGGCCTTGAGGTCCTCCTCGACGAGGGCGCGCTGTTCCTTGGAGACCGAGCCGTGGTGGGCTCGGGCGATGACGGGCGGGGCGCCCTGAGCCGCTCCCGAGCCGCCCATGAGTTCGGCGGGGGCGTGGTGTTCGTCCAGTGGTTCGCCGGTGGCTCGCTCGTAGGCGATCTCGTTGAGCCTGTTGCAGAGGCGTTCCGCGAGGCGGCGGGAGTTGGCGAAGACGATGGTGGAGCGGTGGGCTTGGACGAGGTCGGCGATGCGCTCCTCGACGTGCGGCCAGATCGACGGGCGTTCCGCGCCTTCGCTGCCGTCGGCGACCGGGGAGCCGCCCAGTTCGCCCAGGTCCTCGACCGGGACGACGACCGAGAGGTCGAACTCCTTGCCGGACTTCGGCTGGACGATCTCCACCTTGCCGCGAGGAGAGAGGTAGCGGGCGACCTCGTCGACAGGGCGGACCGTGGCCGAGAGGCCGATGCGGCGGGCGGGCTTCGGCAGCAGCTCGTCCAGGCGCTCCAGGGAGAGGGCGAGGTGCGCGCCGCGCTTGGTGCCGGCCACCGCGTGGACCTCGTCCAGGATCACCGTCTCGATGCCGGTCAGTGCGTCGCGGGTGGCCGACGTCAGCATCAGGAACAGGGACTCCGGGGTGGTGATCAGGATGTCCGGGGGGCGGGTGGACAGGGCTCGGCGCTCGGCGGCCGGGGTGTCGCCGGAGCGGATGCCGACCTTGATCTCCGGTTCGGGCAGGCCCAGGCGGACGGACTCCTGGCGGATGCCGGTCAGGGGGCTGCGGAGGTTGCGCTCCACGTCCACGGCGAGGGCCTTGAGCGGGGAGACGTACAGGACGCGGCAGCGCTTCCTGGGGTCGGCGGGTGGGGGTGTGGCGGCGAGCTGGTCCAGGGCGGCGAGGAAGGCGGCCAGGGTCTTGCCGGATCCGGTGGGGGCGACGACCAGCACGTCCGAGCCCGCTGTGATGGCCTGCCACGCGCCTGCCTGGGCGGCGGTGGGCGCGTCGACGGCTCCCGTGAACCAGCCGCGGGTCGCGGGGGAGAAGGCTTTGAGGGCCTGGTGTGCGGAGCTGACCATGTGTCCATCCTGCACCTCGGGACTGACAATGCGGCTGACCTGCGGTGTCGCTGCGGCGTCGCTGCGCTGGGCTGGGGCGGGCGATGCCTGCGGCGGCCTGTGCGGGGTGGGTGGGGGTGCGCGTAGCGCCTGCGGTTGCGTTGTGGGTCGGGGCCGTGTCGGGGGTGTCCGTCCTCGGAACGGCGCGGAATCGGTTTCTCACCAACGTGCCGGTGTTGACGCGCCAACCGCTGCGGGCGGACAACCCCCGACACGTCCCCTTGCCGCCGTGGGCGCCTGCGGGTACGCGAGTGGCCGCCGCCGGGCCGGGCTGTCGGCCGTTGTCGGAAAATGGGGGCATGGCGGGTTCGGGTGAGCGGGCGCGGCACTGGCGGTATGCCGGGTTGCCGGGGGTCGATCTGCTGCGGGCTCGGTATGTCCGGAAGACCTTTGTTCGGCATACGCATGAGAACTTCGTCATCGCGGCCATCGCCGACGGGGTCGAGGTCTTTCATCATCGGGGGGCCGATCAGTACGCGGGGGCGGGGGCTCTGGCCCTGGTCAATCCGGATACGGCTCATACGGGGCGGGCCGGCGTTCCAGATGGGTGGCGGTACGGGGCCGTGTATCCGTCGCCGGAGGTGGTGGCGGAGATCGCTGCTGAGACGACGCTGATCCGGGGGACGCCGGGGTTCGTCCGGCCTGTGCTGGACGATGCGTATGCCGTGGAGCTGGTGCATCAGGTGCTGCGGGCCGCGGAGGAGGGGAACGCGCTGGCCGCCGACACGTTGTTGCGGGTTGCCGTGACCCGGTTGCTGCGGTTGAACGGCGGGGCGCTGCCGCAGCGGGAGGTACGGACGGCGGGGGCCCGGGTCGCGGCACGCGCACGTGCCGTGCTGGAGGAGCGGATGGTCGAGCCGCCGACGCTGGAGAGGCTGGCCGGTGACCTGGGGACCGGTCCGTTCGCGTTGTTGCGGGCGTTTCGCGATGCCTACGGGATGCCGCCGCACGCCTGGCTGACCGATGCGCGGGTACGTCGGGCGCGGCAGCTGCTGGACGCCGGTACGACTCCGGCCGAGGCTGCCGTCGCGGTGGGGTTCACGGATCAGCCGCATCTGCATCGGCACTTCACCCGGATCGTGGGCGTGCCTCCGGGCGCGTACCGGCGTGAGCGCAAGAACGTACAAGACGAGCGGGGGCGGCTGCTCCTACCGTCCGACGCGTGACAGATCAGATAGGTCTCGTGGACGAGCGTGATGGTGGAGAGAAGCCCGACTCCGCCGTCGTGAGGGACGCGCTGGGGGTCGGAGTCGCCGTAGGGCTGTCAGGGTTCGCCTTCGGGGTGACCTCGGCGGGGAGTGGTCTCACGCTGTTGCAGACCTGTGCGCTCAGTCTGCTGGTGTTCACGGGTGCTTCGCAGTTCGCGTTGGTCGGGGCGCTCGCGGCGGGCGGGAACCCGCTGACGGCGGCTGCGGGGGCGTTCTTCCTGGGGGTGCGCAACGCCTTCTACGGGTTGCGGTTGTCGCAGTTGCTGGCCCTCCCGCGCGCGGTGCGTCCGTTCGCCGCGCAGTGGGTCATCGACGAGACGACGGTGGTCGCGCTGGCGCAGCCCACGCGGCGTGGGGCGCGGATCGGGTTCGCTGTGACGGGGCTCAGTCTGTACGTGCTGTGGAACCTCACCACGCTCCTCGGCGCGCTGGGGGCCGAGGCCATCGGGGACACCGACGCCTGGGGGCTGGACGCGGCCGGGCCCGCGGTCTTCCTGGCGTTGCTGGCGCCCATGCTGAAGACCACGGTGGAGCGGACGGTCGCCGGTGTCGCGGTCCTTCTGGGGCTCGGTCTGCTGCCTGTGCTGCCCGCCGGTGTGCCTGTTCTGGTGGCGGCGCTCGCGGCGCTGGCCGTGCTGTGGGCGGAGGGCCGTCGCAGGGGCGCCGACCGTGACGACGTACAAGGGGGAGATCGTTGAACACCTGGATCGCGATCGGTGCGACCGCCCTGGGGTGCTACGCCGTCAAGCTCGCCGGACTGCTCGTGCCCGCCGGTGCGCTCGAGCGGCCTCCCGTCAAGCGCCTCGCCGCGCTGTTGCCCGTGGCTCTCCTGGCCGCGCTCACGGCCCAGCAGGCCTTCGCCGACGGGCGGGCACTGGTGCTCGACGCGAGGGCCGCGGGGCTCGCCGCGGCCGCTGTTGCGCTGGTCCTGCGAGCCCCCTTCCTGCTCGTCGTCGCTGCCGCCGTGCTGGTGACCGCGGGAGTGCGGGCGATGGGCGGGTGAGGCGGCAGTGGTGACGTGGCCTGACCTGTCGCCGATCGGCCGGCTGGCACCGTGGTCTCAGCCCAGGGAATGACCGTAGGCCCGCAAGGTGCGCAGCGCATCGAGCGTCACCAGGGGGCGCGCCTCCACTGCGGGGCCCGGCGCCCATTGACGCCAGCGGATCGGCCAGCCGCCGTCCTCCTGCTGTTCTTCCGCGAGGAAGTCCAGGGAACGGGCCATCTCGTCGTCCGTGAACCACCCGCGCGCGAGGGAGGTCGGCGTCTTCGCGTAGTCGTGCGGGAAGTGGTGCTCCCCGGGGGCGTAGCCGGGCGCGACCGGGTACGCGTCGAGGCGGGCGGGATCCAGGGCCGCGAGCCGGTGTTCGCGTACCAGACGGCCGAGACGATCGGCGACCGCCTCCGCGCGCGGGCGGTCGGGAGCGGAGTCCAGGAAGGCCACGGCGGCCTGGACCTCGTAGGGGTGGGACCGCTCCAGGGACTCGACCGCCTGCCAGCAGAAGTCCGTGGCCCGGAACAGCCAGGCGTGCCACACCTCGTTGCGGTGCAGGAGGCCCACCACCGGTCCGGTGGCGAGGAGTTCGCTCGGCGGATCGTCCACGATCGGGACGAAGGGGGCCGCCGGATAGCCGCGCTGGCTGGGGTGGATCGCCGGCAGCGCGCCGTCCGGCGTGGTCACGGAGGTCAGATACCGGCACACGCGCTCCACGCGCTGCCCGCCGCAGCGCCCGATGGCGTCCAGGACCCGCAGGGCGTGACCGGTGTGCAGCGGCTGACTGACCGGACCCCGCAGATCGGGTTCCAGCGCGTGGCCGTATCCACCGTCCTCGTTGCGGTAGGCGTCCAGCGCCGTCTCCACCGGGTCGGCGCTTCCTTTCAGGAAGTGATACGCGAAGAGGCGCTGCTCCAGCACGCGTGCGGTGAGCCAGACGAAGTGCTCGGCGCGCGCGAGCGGGGAGTGCGCCGGGGAGGTCGGGGGGAGTGGGGAAGCTCCTGTTTCGGCCATGCGTCAGACCGTAGGGCGGAAAGCGGTATCGGCGAGCGGTCCCGGCTCAGGCCCACTCTCAGGGGCGGGATACTGGAGTCATGCGGTTGACGGTCTTCTGGGAGCGGATGACGGATCACTTCGGTCCGGGCTACGCCGACACGTTCGCGCGCGACCACGTGATGGCGGAGCTCGGCGGACGCACGGTGCACGAGGCGCTGGACGCCGGCTGGGACGCCAAGGACGTGTGGCGCGTGGTCTGCACCGTCATGAACGTTCCCTGGGAGAAGCACTGACCGGTCATGAACGTTCGGTGGGAGAAACACCGCTCGGTCATGAACGTGCTGCGAGGGAAGCACTGATCGGTCACGAAGATCGCAGGACGGCGGCCGATTGTCAGCCGCGTGGGCGAGACTTGCCCCGTGGCACCCAATGACGAGACCGACCAGGTCACCCAGCACGCATCCCCGTTCGGCACGACGCCGCCAAACCGGCCCCCGGCCGCCGGCGCCGCCGGGCCGAACGCCCGCATGCCGCGCTGGCTGCCGCGCGCCATGGTGCTCGCGCTCGCCCTCATCGCCGTGTTCCAGCTGGGCAGTTGGGCCTTCCATCAGCTCACCGGCCTGCTGATCAACGTCCTCATCGCATTCTTCCTGGCCCTGGCCATCGAGCCTGCGGTGAGCTGGATGGCCTCGCGCGGCCTGCGCAGAGGTCTGGCCACCGCCGTCGTCTTCCTGGGCGTGATGATCGCGGCGGCGGGCTTTGTCACGCTGCTCGGCTCCATGCTCGCGGGCCAGATCATCAAGATCGTCGAGGACTTCCCGCAGTACCTCGACTCCGTCATCAACTGGATCAACACCCACTTCAACACCGACCTGAAACGGGTGGACGTCCAGGAGGGCCTGCTCCGCTCCGACTGGCTGCGCAACTACGTGCAGAACAGTGCCACCGGCGTCCTGGACGTGTCCGCCCAGGTCCTCGGCGGGCTCTTCCAGCTCCTGACGGTCACGCTGTTCTCCTTCTACTTCGCCGCCGACGGCCCGCGTCTGCGCCGCGCGCTCTGTTCCGTCCTGCCGCCCGCCAAGCAGGCCGAGGTGCTGCGCGCGTGGGAGATCGCCGTGATCAAGACCGGCGGCTACATCTACTCGCGCGGCCTGATGGCCCTCATCTCCGGGGTCGCGCACTACATCCTGCTGGAGGCGCTGAACGTGCCGTACGCGCCCGTGCTCGCGGTGTGGGTGGGGCTGGTCTCGCAGTTCATCCCCACGATCGGTACGTATCTCGCGGGCGCCCTGCCCATGCTGATCGCCTTCACCGTCGACCCCTGGTACGCGCTGTGGGTGCTGATCTTCGTCGTGGTCTACCAGCAGTTCGAGAACTACGTGCTGCAGCCCAAGCTGACCTCGAAGACCGTCGACATCCACCCGGCGGTCGCGTTCGGCTCCGTCATCGCCGGCACCGCCCTTCTCGGGGCCGTCGGCGCACTGATCGCCATCCCGGCGATCGCCACGCTGCAGGCCTTCCTCGGGGCGTACGTGAAGCGGTACGACGTCACGGACGACCCTCGGGTCCATGGGCACCGGAATCGGGGGGAGGGGCCCCTCGCGCGCATGCGGGCGCTGTGGGTACGGAGGCCGGGGGCGGAGGACCCCGGCGACGGCTCCTCGTGACCGCAGGACCAGGACGGCCTGCAGGCCCAGGGGCCGCCATGCCGATGACCTGGCGGTGGCGCGGGGTACTCGTTCCGGATCAACGGGCCGTGGGCCGCCGAGACGTAGTCTCGGAGGTGCCGCGTGGTGCGCTTGACACGAAAATCGAACATCCATTCTGATGAGAGCTCCGGCGAGACTCTCGGTGGGCGTTTCGACATGGTTTTGATGGAGAAGTGCCCGAGTTATCCACAGGCCGGACGGGCGTCGGGGCCCATTGTCAGTGGCAGGCGTTAGCGTCTTTGACGTGAAGCGATCGACTCAAGCAAATCGGGTGGAACCCATGGCAGGAACCGACCGCGAGAAGGCGTTGGACGCCGCGCTCGCACAGATTGAACGGCAGTTCGGCAAGGGCGCGGTCATGCGCCTGGGTGAGCGGCCGAACGAGCCCATCGAGGTCATCCCCACCGGGTCGACCGCACTCGACGTCGCCCTCGGCGTCGGTGGCCTGCCGCGCGGCCGTGTCGTGGAGGTCTACGGCCCGGAGTCCTCCGGCAAGACGACCCTGACCCTGCACGCCGTGGCCAATGCTCAGAAGGCCGGCGGCCAGGTCGCGTTCGTGGACGCGGAGCACGCCCTCGACCCCGAGTACGCGAAGAAGCTCGGCGTCGACATCGACAACCTGATCCTGTCCCAGCCGGACAACGGCGAGCAGGCCCTGGAAATCGTGGACATGCTGGTCCGCTCCGGTGCCCTCGACCTCATCGTCATCGACTCCGTCGCCGCGCTCGTCCCGCGCGCGGAGATCGAGGGCGAGATGGGTGACAGCCACGTGGGTCTGCAGGCCCGTCTGATGAGCCAGGCACTGCGGAAGATCACCAGCGCGCTCAACCAGTCCAAGACCACCGCGATCTTCATCAACCAGCTCCGCGAGAAGATCGGCGTGATGTTCGGTTCGCCGGAGACCACGACCGGTGGCCGGGCGCTGAAGTTCTACGCCTCGGTGCGACTCGACATCCGACGTATCGAGACGCTGAAGGACGGCACCGACGCCGTCGGCAACCGCACCCGCGTCAAGGTTGTCAAGAACAAGTGCGCTCCGCCCTTCAAGCAGGCCGAGTTCGACATCCTCTACGGGCATGGCATCAGCCGCGAGGGCGGCCTGATCGACATGGGCGTGGAGAACGGCTTCGTCCGCAAGGCCGGCGCCTGGTACACGTACGAGGGCGACCAGCTCGGCCAGGGCAAGGAGAACGCCCGCAACTTCCTTAAGGACAACCCCGACCTGGCCAACGAGATCGAGAAGAAGATCAAGGACAAGCTGGGCGTCGGGGTCCGGCCCGAGAAGCCGGCCGCCGAGCCGGGCGCGGACGCCGTGGTCTCCGCCGTCACCGACGACGCCGCGAAGACGGTGCCCGCTCCGGCGGCGGCCAAGCCTGCCAAGACCAAGGCCGCGGTGGCCAAGAGCTGATCCATACCGTGCCTGATTCAAAAGCGTGGCGAACCGACTGGTCCGAGTACGCCGCTCACCCGGACGCTCCGCGTGAGCGGAGCGGGGGAAGCGACGGGGGAATCGCCGGCATGAGCGGTGGTGACGCGGTCCACGACGTGGACGGGAAGTACGCCCGCACGGCGTCGTACGGCACGAGGGGGTCGTACGACGACGAGCCGGGCGATGGGCAGTGGCCGGAGACCGGGCCGGACAGCGGCCGCTCCTCGGCGTTCGGCGCCGACTCGCCCGCGGGCGAGTCACGTCGGGGCGGTGGAGCACGGGGCGCGGGTGGCTCACGCGGGCGCCGTCGGCGCGGTCGCGCAGAGTCGTCCGGTGCGGACGGAGGCACCTTCTCGGCGAGGGCCGAGAAGGCGGAGCCCCCGAAGGACCCGGTCGAGCAGGCGCGGGCGATCTGCCTGCGCCTGCTCACCGGAACCCCGCGCACGCGTAAGCAACTCGCGGACGCCCTGCGCAAGCGGGAGATTCCGGATGACGCCGCCGAGCAGGTGCTGTCGAGGTTCGAGGAGGTCGGGCTGATCAACGACAGCGCGTTCGCGGACGCCTGGGTGGAGTCCCGGCACCACGGACGGGGGCTGGCCCGGCGCGCGCTCGTCCAGGAACTGCGGACCAAGGGCGTCGACTCCACGCTGATCGACGCGGCCGTCGCCCAGCTCGACTCCGAGCAGGAGGAGACGACCGCGCGCGAGCTCGTCGCGCGCAAGCTGCGCTCCACCCGAGGCCTCGACCGCGACAAACGACTGCGCCGTCTCGCCGGCATGCTCGCCCGCAAGGGCTACCCCGAGGGCATGGCCCTGCGGGTGGTCCGGCAGGCGCTGGAGGAGGAGGGCGAGGACACGGAGTTCCTCGGGGACGAGGGGTTCTGAGGACGGGGAGTCCGACGGGCGAGGGGTTCTGAGGAACGGCTCCCGGGGGAGAGCGGCTCCGGCATGGTGACCGGAGCCGTGTGACTCAGCGGCCCGGACACGGTGGACGCGCGGGGGCGCCCATCGCGTTCTGGAGCGGGGCGTGGTGCTGGAGGCGCCGCCGGTCCCGGTGCTGGGCTTCGCGCGACCGCCAAGTGTCGCCGCTCAACGGAAACGGCCCGCAAACTCGTCGATGCCGACCGGCCGTTCAGCCTCGACGCCTGTGACGACCATGCGACCGGTCACCAGCGTGCCCGCACCGCTCACTGCCAGTCCTCCGGGCGCTCCACCTGCTCCAGGCGCAGGATCGGCCCGCTGCGGCTGTAGCGGCGGATCTGCGGCAGGGGCGGGTAGTAGGCGTGGACGGAGATCGCGTGGTGCTCGGTGGACTCGTTGAGGACCTCGTGGACGTGGTGGCGGCCGAAGGCGCGCCCCTGTCCGGCCGGCAGCCGACGCTCCCGGTCCACGTCCTCGGTCAGTTCCAGCGTCTTCCAGCCGTCGGTGGGCAGCCGGGCGGCGAGCGAGTTCTCCTTGAGCTCACCGGAGGCGGTGAGGAAGGCGCCGACCGATTCGGCGTGGTCGTGCCAGCCGGTGCCGGTGCCCGGCGGCCAGCCGATCAACCAGGCCTCGCTGCCGCCCGGCCCTTCCAGCCGCACCCACGTACGGCCCTCCGGGTCGAGCGGGAGCGAGTTGATCAGCTCGGAGTCGGCGGCCGTACGCCGCACGAATTCGAGGAGGTCCGCCTGCGTGGGCACGGAAACGGCGGAACCGGAGGAGACAACGGGGGAGGGGGAGGCAGACACGGGCACCGTCCTGAAGAGCGTTCGCGTGAAGCGCGCGTCAACGCAGAAGCGGCGCGCGCCAAGAGTGAGGTGGAATGCGAATTCAGCAGGACGGGCGACACATGCAGCCCGCATAGCGGACCAGGTCCACATGGACCTTCCGCCACAGGTGCACACAGGTGTCGGTCACGATCCGGAGTACACCATGGCGGTGTGGGGCGGTCAACTCACTGTCACAATGTGGACGCTCGGTGACAGTGAGCACAAACAGGTCAACGGGAGCCGGCACCCGCCCCGGCTTCCGCTTCGGCGCGCGCGGGCCCGCCCAGCGCCGCCTCGGCCGCCGCGTACAGGTCGGCCGGCCGGACCCCGGTCAGCGCTGTGACGAGATGACCGTCGGGCCGTACGAGAAGGACGGTGTGCGGGGCCGCGCCCGGGTACTCCTCGGCGACCAGCAGTTCGGCGGTGTGCGGCAGCGCGGTCACCGCCGCCGCGAGGCGGGGCATGATCCCGGCGGTCACCCAGTGCTTGCGTTCCCACACGCCGGTGCCCGGCGCGATCAGCAGGACGAGCAGTGCGCCGCGACCGAGGCGGTCCCGCAGTCGTACGAAGGAGCCGTCCTCGGCCGTCACCCGCACATCGGTGACCGGTGCGCCGGGCGCCGTGTCGACGAGGGCTTCTCCTTCGAGGTGCCGGGGTGCGAGCGGCGAGTCGGCGTACGCCCCGGGCGCACCGAGCGGGCCGCGCCCCAAGTGACCGTCCGTGAGCAGTGCGTCGTGGCCGCGAGCCGAGCCGGGGACGTACCCGCGCAGGCCCCCGCCCCCGCGCAGCAGCGGCAGTGCCTGGTCGGCGGCGCGCAGCCGGCCGGCGACGACCGCGCGCCGCTCCGCCTGGTAGCTGTCGAGCAGCGCCTCGTGCGGCCCGTGGTGCCAGGCCAACGCCAGCTTCCACGCGAGGTTGTCGGCGTCCTTGAGCCCCTCGTCGAGGCCCTGGGTGCCGAGCGCGCCGAGCAGGTGCGCCGCGTCCCCGGCGAGGAAGACCCGGCCGGCGCGCCAGCGGCGGGCCAACCGGTGGTGGACGATGTGGACCCCGGTGTCGAGGAGTTCGTACGGCGGTGTCGAGCCGCCCGTCCAGCCGGCCAGGGTCTCCCGGACGCGGGCCACCAGCAGTTCCGGCGTGACCAGGTCCTTGCCGGGCGGCAGCAGCCAGTCGAGGCGCCAGACCCCGTCCGGCAGGGGGCGGCCGGTGATCTCGCCGGCCGAGGGGCCGGTCGTACGCCAGGGCGGCATCCGGTGGAGCAACGCCTGGTCGGGCCAGGGGAGTTCCGTGCGCAGGGCGGCCACGGCGTGCCGCTCCACCGCCGTACGGCCCGGGAAGCGGATGTCCTGGAGTTTGCGCACCGTCGAGCGCGGGCCGTCGCAGGCGACCAGGTAACTGCCGCGCCACCAGGTGCCCTTGGGGCCGCGGGTGTGGACCGTGACGGCGGATGGTTCCTGCTCGATGCCGTCGAGGCGGCTTTCCACCGCGATCTTGACGAGGCGTTCGCCGGCGAGGGCGGCGCGCAGGGCGCCGGTCAGCACGTGCTGGGCGATGTGCAGGGGAGCGGGACCGGCATCGCCCTCGGCGTCGGTGTCGTCCCCGAACGTGACCTCGCGCATCACCTGCTTGCGCCGCATCGACCGCCATCCGGCCCAGTGGACGCCGACGTCCGCAAGGGGGATGCCGGTCAGCCGCTCCATCAGCGCGGCCGTGTCCTCGCGCAGCACGACCGTGCGTGCGAGGCGGGGTTCGTCCTTGCCCGGGCCCTCGTCCAGGACCACGGACGGCACCTCCTGGCGGGCCAGAGCCAGGGCGAGCGTCAGCCCGACGGGCCCCGCACCGACGATGATCACCGGGTCCACGGCGCGGCGCCCCCTGCCCGCAGTGGTGTCCTCAGGGACGTACGTGAACAGGAGGTTGGAGCAGGGTGCACGATCACAGAACGTATGCAACCCATTGCCGGTGCTTGCGTCAAGTGACGGAGGCAGTGGTGATCACGCCACTGCCTCCGTGTCGTTCATGTCGCTTGACTGATCATCAGATCGATCCGCCGGCACCGGTTCCGTAGGCGCCCCTGATCTCGGCGGCGTTGATCTCGTCCACGTCCTTCCCGCCGAGGACTGCCCCCGTGCTCCGCTTGCTGCGCCGCAGCCTCTTCTCCAGCCAGCTCGCGAAGGTGGTGAGGATGAAGTTGAGCACGATGTAGATGACCGCCACCACGACGAAGCTTTGAACGACGTTGGCGTAGTTGGCAGCGAGTGTGCCGCGCGTGTTGAGCAGCTCGGTGAACCCGATCATCACGCCGCCCAGTGCGGTGTCCTTCACGATGACCACGAGCTGGCTGACGATGGCCGGCAGCATCGCCGTGACGGCCTGCGGCAGCAGGACGTTGGTCATCGTCTGGCCCTTGCGCAGGCCGATCGCCATCGCGGCCTCGGACTGGCCCTTGGGCAGGGACAGGATGCCGGCCCGGACGATCTCGGCGAGGACGGACGCGTTGTAGAGCACCAGGCCGGTGACGACCGCGTAGAGGGGCCGCTGTTCGCTGGTGACGTTCGTGTAGCGGTCGTAGAACTCGTTGGCGAACAGCATCAGCAGCAGGACCGGGATCGCCCGGAAGAACTCGACCACCGCGGCGGCCGGACCTCGCACCCACCGGTGGTCGGAGAGGCGCGAGATACCGAAGAGCGCGCCCAGCGGAAGGGCGATCAGCATGGCCAGTGACGCGGCCTTCAGCGTGTCGCCGAGGCCCGGCAGCAGATACGTCGTCCAGGCCTGGGACTCGGTGAACGGCTTCCACAGGGCCCACCTCAGCTGGCCCTTGTCGTCCATGGTCTGCCAGACCCACCACAGGAGCAGGGCGAGCAGGACGAAGAAGACCACCGAGAGGAGCACGTTGCGCCGCTTGGCGCGGGGCCCCGGTGTGTCGTAGAGAACGGAGCTCATCGCTTCACCGCCAGTCGCTTGCTCAGCCAGCCCAGGATGAGGCCGGTCGGGAGGGTCAGCACCACGAACCCGAATGCGAAGACGGCGCCGATGAGCAGCGTCTGCGCCTCGTTCTCGATCATTTCCTTCATCAGGAGGGCGGCCTCGGCCACGCCGATCGCGGCCGCCACGGTCGTGTTCTTGGTCAGGGCGATCAGCACATTGGCCAGCGGGCCGATCACCGAACGGAAGGCCTGCGGCAGGATGATCAGCCGCAGCGTCTGGGTGAAGTTCAGCCCGATGGCACGGGCCGCCTCGGCCTGTCCGAGTGGCACCGTGTTGATGCCGGAACGAATCGCCTCGCAGACGAAGGCCGCGGTGTAGGCGGCGAGACCGAGGACCGCCAGGCGGAAGTACCGGACCTCGAAGTCGGACGTCCCCATCGTCACTCGGAAGATGTCGGAGAGGCCGAGCGAGGTGAAGACGATGATGACGGTCAGGGGGATGTTCCGGACGATGTTGACGTAGGCCGTGCCGAACCCACGCATGAGTGGCACCGGGCTGACCCGCATCGCGGCCAGGAGGGTGCCCCAGACCAGGGAGCCGACGCCGGAGAGGACGGTGAGCTGTACCGTCGTCCAGAAGGCGCCCCAGATGCTCGGGTCGTCATAGTCTGAAAGAAAGTCGAACACGATTTCCCGCGCTTCCGGGTGTGTGGCGTACGTGGACAGCGCGGCGTGCCGCCGCCTTGATCGCAGTCGGCGACGGCACGCCCGTGAACCCTCGTGCTACTTGACGATGTTGCCGATCTTCGGCGCGGGCTCGTTCTTGTAGTTGGCCGGACCGAAGTTCTCCTGGACCGCCTTGTCCCAGGACTTGTCGCTGACCATCTTCTCCAGGGCCGCGTTGATCTTGTTGACGGTCTCGGTGTCGCCCTTCTTCACGCCGATACCGTAGTTCTCGTTGCTCAGCTTGAGTCCGGCGAGCTTGAACTGACCCTTGTACTGCTCCTGCGCGGCGAAGCCGGCAAGGATCGAGTCGTCCGTGGTCAACGCGTCCACGGCGCCGCTCTGCAGAGCTGCGATGCACTCCGAGTAGCCGCCCCTCTCGGTGAGGTTGGCCTTCGGAGCGAAGTCGTTCTTGACGTTCTGCGCCGACGTGGAGCCTGTCACCGAACACAGGTTCTCGCCATTGAGATCCGTGGCCTCGGTGATGTCCGAGTCGGCCTTGACCAGCAGGTCCTGGTGGGCCAGCAGGTACGGCCCGGCGAAGTCGACCTTCTGCGCGCGCTCGTCGTTGATCGAGTACGTGGCCGCGATGAACTTCACGTCGCCACGGGCGAGCGCGTTCTCGCGGTCCGCGCTCTTGGTCTCGACGAACTCGATCTGGTCGGGCTCGTAGCCGAGCTCCTTGGCCACGTACGTGGCCACGTCGACGTCGAAACCGGAGAAGGAGCCGTCGGGCTCCTTCAGGCCGAGACCCGGCTGGTCGTACTTGATGCCGACCTTGATCTTGTCGCCGCCACCGGAACCCGAGCCGGTGTCGCCACTGTCGTTGTCGTCGCCTCCACATGCGGTCGCGGTCAGAGCGAGGACGAGCGCGGTGGCCGCCGCGGCGGAGGCCTTGCGGAGCTTCATGGTGAACATCCTTTGTGTGGTGAGGAGAATGCCGACGTTGCGGGTGACACCGCACTCAGTGATGCGGGCGTGTCACGGGTGCGGATGCGTCAGTGGTGCAGGATCTTCGACAGGAAGTCCTTGGCGCGGTCGCTGCGCGGGTTGCTGAAGAACTGGTCCGGCACAGCTTCTTCGACGATCCGGCCGTCCGCCATGAACACCACCCGGTTCGCGGCCGAACGGGCGAACCCCATCTCGTGGGTGACGACGATCATGGTCATACCGTCCCGGGCCAGCTGCTGCATGACCTCTAGAACCTCGTTGATCATCTCCGGGTCGAGCGCCGACGTGGGCTCGTCGAAGAGCATGACCTTGGGGTCCATGGCCAGAGCGCGCGCGATGGCGACACGCTGCTGCTGGCCGCCGGAGAGCTGTGCGGGGTACTTGTCGGCCTGGTTGGCGACGCCGACCCGGTCAAGTAGGCCCCGGGCCTTCTCCTCGGCCTGCTTCTTGTCCATCTTGCGGACCTTGATCTGGCCCAGCATGACGTTCTCGAGCACCGTCTTGTGCGCGAACAGGTTGAAGGACTGGAAGACCATTCCCACGTCGGCACGCAACCGGGCCAGAGCCTTGCCCTCCTGGGGCAGCGGCTTGCCGTCGATGGCGATCGTGCCGGAGTCGATCGTCTCCAGGCGGTTGATGGCGCGGCACAGGGTGGACTTTCCGGACCCGGAGGGTCCGATGACCACGACAACCTCGCCGCGGGCGATCGTCAGATCGATGTCCTGGAGAACGTGCAACGCGCCGAAATGCTTGTTGACGCTCTTCAGGACGACCAGATCTCCGGTCGCGGCCACATCTTCCTTGGCCACCGATACTTCGGTCATCGCTCTAAGGCTCCGTCCTCCTCGGTTTCGGAGGACAGTAGTAACCACTCGCGACCAGCGTCATTACATCTGAGGGGAATCTGAGGATCACGATCCGATAGCAATCGGACACGTGTCGTAGCACTTGCGAGCTGGGCGCGTATCGGCGGGGTAACGGAAGCAACGCGCAACCGGAACCCTCTTGACGCCGTCCTCTTCCATCAGCGTGACTGCCATGTGTGCACGCGCGCGTGCACACGTCTTTGTACACATCCTGATCGTACGTCGGATGAACCGAAGGGGGCCCGGATGCGACTGCTCCTCGTCGAGGACGACAACCATGTGGCAGCCGCCCTGTCCGCGGTCCTCGCGCGGCACGGTTTCGACGTCACTCATGCCCGCAGCGGCGAGGAGGCCCTGCAGGCCCTCGTCCCGGAAGGCGCCGGCTTCGGCGTCGTCCTCCTCGACCTGGGGCTGCCCGACCAGGACGGCTACGAGGTCTGCGGCAAGATCCGCAAGCGCACCAGCATCCCGGTGATCATGGTCACCGCGCGCTCCGACGTCCGCTCCCGCATCCACGGCCTCAACCTCGGCGCCGATGACTACGTGGTGAAGCCGTACGACACCGGAGAGCTGCTCGCCCGCATCCACGCCGTGGCCCGGCGCACCGTCCACGAGGACGCGCCGGGGGCGAGCGAGACCGCGCTGCGTCTGGGCCCGGTGCACATCGAACTGCCCACCCGCCAGGTCAGCGTGGACGGTTCGGTCGTCCAGCTGACCCGCAAGGAGTTCGATCTGCTCGCCCTGCTGGCCCAGCGCCCCGGCGTGGTCTTCCGCCGGGAGCAGATCATCAGCGAGGTGTGGCGGACCAGCTGGGAGGGGACCGGCCGGACCCTGGAGGTGCACGTGGCGTCCCTGCGCGCCAAGCTGCGCATGCCGGCCCTGATCGAAACCGTACGCGGCGTGGGCTACCGGCTCGTCGCCCCGGGCGCGTAGCGGGGCCGGGTGCGCACACGTCTGCTCCCGCTGCTCATCATCCTGATGGCGGCCGTGCTGCTCGCTCTGGGCATCCCGCTCGCCGTCAGCGTGGCCGCGGCCCAGCAGCAGAAGGTGGTCGTCGACCGGATCGACGACACGGCACGTTTCGCGGCCCTCGCCCAGTACGTCACCGACCCGCCCGGGGAATCGAACGAGCGCAAGGACACGCTGGGCATCGAGCTCACGAGCTACTACGACGTCTACGACATCCGGGCGGGCGTCTTCTACCGCAACGACACACCCATGGCCAAGGCGCCGTCGGCCTTCTTCCTCCCCAAGGAGGGCGAGGTCCGAGAGGCGTTCGACGAGGCGCTGCTCAGCCGGCGCAGCCACGACCCGAAGCAGGTGTGGCCCTGGCAGCGCAACCGCCTGGTCGTCGCCTCGCCGGTGATCCGGGACGGTGACGTCGTCGCGGTCGTCGTCACCGACTCGCCCACCGGGCAGATGCGTTCGCGGATCCTGCACGGCTGGCTGGTCATCGGTACGGGCGAGATCGCCGCGATGCTGCTGGCCGTGGGCGCCGCGCTACGGCTCACGGGCTGGGTCCTCAGGCCCGTACGCGTCCTCGACGCGACCACGCACGCGATCGCGAGCGGGGCCCTGAAGTCCCGGGTCGCGGCCGCCGGCGGGCCGCCGGAACTCAGACGCCTGGCCCGGTCGTTCAACGAGATGGCGGACAACGTCGAGGACGTGCTGGAGCAGCAGCGGGCCTTCGTCGCGGACGCCTCCCACCAGCTCCGCAACCCCCTCGCGGCGCTGCTGCTGCGCATCGAACTGCTCGCTTTCGAGCTCCCGGAGGGCAACCAGGAGATCGCCTCCGTCCAGGCCGAGGGCAAGCGTCTGGCGCACGTCCTGGACGACCTGCTCGACCTGGCCCTGGCCGAGCACGCCGAGGCGGACCTCAAGGTCACCGACATCGGTGCCCTGACCGCCGAGCGCGTCGCGGCCTGGACACCGACCGCCGAGGCCAAGGGCGTACGGCTGGCGGGCAGCTGCCCGGCCACCACCGCCTGGGCCGACCCGGTCACCCTCTCCAGCGCCCTGGACGCGGTGATCGACAACGCGGTGAAGTTCACGCCGAAGGACGAGACCGTCGAGGTCACGGTCGCCTCCGACGGCGGCACCTCCACCATCGTGGTCACCGACAACGGCCCCGGCCTGACCGACGAGGAACTCGCCCGCGTCGGCGACCGCTTCTGGCGCAGCGGCCGCCACCAGAACGTCAAGGGCTCCGGCCTCGGCCTGTCCATCTCCCGCGCCCTGCTCGCCGCGGGCGGCGGCTCGATCACTTTCGACCACCACGAACCGCACGGGCTGACCGTGACGGTACGGGTGCCGCGGTCGGGTCCGGCTGCGTGAGGTTCGGTACGATGGGATACGGCAGGTGGCTGAAACTCGCTGCGTCGTGTGGGGCACACGCGCGCCCGGTCTCGTGGTGATGCTTCCTGCGACGGCCCAAGAGACGTTCGTACGGCATCTGCGTGACGTGTCCTACGACGCGCGCGGCGTCGGCTACGGCTTGACCGAGCGGTAGTAACGCCGGGCGCCATCATGCAGGGCCAGCGGGTCCGTGTAGATCGCCGTGCGTACGTCGACCAGCTGGGCGGAGTGGACGTGGGCGCCGATGCCGTCCCGGCTGTCGAGCACGGTCCGTGTCACCCACTCGGTGAGCCTCGGGTCCATGTCCTTGCGTGTCATCAACAGGTTGGACACCGCGATCGTCGCCACCGTGGACCCGTTCTGGACCACGGGATAGGCCGACTCCGGCATGTTCGTGGCGCGGTAGTAGCGGGACGCGCCCCCCTGGTCGTGCAGCTTGGCGACGATGTCGGTGCCGATCGGCACGAACCGGAAGGCGTAGTCGGCGGACAACCTCTCCAGCCCGGCCGTCGGCAGTCCGCCCGACCAGAAGAACGCGTCGATCTCGCCCCGCTTGAGCCGGTCCGGGCCGGTGTCGATCCCGTCGGCCATCGGCGTGATGTCCTTCTTGGCGTCGATGTCGGCCGCCTTGAGCACCCGGTTGGCGATCAGCCGCACGCCCGAGTGGGGCAGCCCTATGGCCACGCGCTTGCCCTTGAGGTCCGCGACGGACCTGACGTCCGAGTCGCGCGGGACGACGAGCTGTACGTAGTCGTCGTACAGGCGGGCTACTCCGCGCAGCCGGTCGGCTCCGGTGCCCGTGTACGTCTGCACCGCGTCGGCCGCCGCGATCGTGAAGTCGGCCTTGCCGGTCGCCACGCGCGCGACGTTCTCCTGCGAGCCGTCACTCGTCAGCAGCCGCACGTTCAGGTTCGGCATGTCCTTGTCCAGCTCGGTGCGGAGCAGCCGTCCGTACTCCTGGTAGACGCCGGCCTTCGTCCCCGTGCTGAACGTGATCGTCCCGCTCGGCGGCGCATCGCCCAGGGGCAGCAGCCACCACAGCAGCAGCCCGAACGCGACGAACCCGGCGGCCGCGCCCTGCAGGGCCCGGCGCCTGCCGATACGGGGGAACACTCTGGACATGCGGGCGATCCTGCCAGCCGGGGCACGGTGCTGACCAGGGGCGGCGGTGCCGAAGGGGCGCCCTCGGGTTCACTGAGGGCGTTGTCCGAGGCGGTCGATAGGGTCGGTGTATGAGCTCCTCGCCCGTCGACCTGGTCCGTGAATTCCATCTCGCCGTCGGGCTCGCCGCCCGCAGTACGCCCACCGAGGTCTCGCCCGACCTGGCCGCCCATCGCGGTGAACTGCTCGCCGAGGAGGCCGCGGAGGTCGCCGAGGTGTCCGTCACCGGCCCGCTCGACCGGCTCGCACACGAACTCGCCGATGTCGTCTACGTCGCGTACGGCACGGCCCTCGTCCACGGCATCGACCTCGACGCGGTGATAGCCGAGATCCACCGCTCCAACATGACCAAGCGCGGCCCCGACGGCCGCGTAGCCCGCCGGGCCGACGGCAAGGTCCTCAAGGGCGACCATTACGAGGCACCGGACGTGGCGGGAGCGCTGCGCCGACAGGGGTGGGTGCCTGGCGGGGAGTGACAGGGCTGACGATTCAGACGGCCACACGTCCGACGTCGGCCTCCGTCGCCCGTGCCCCCACCAGGGCCCCGCCCGCACGCAGCCGACGGCTCAGTCCCCGCCCACCGAAGCACCCGCCTCCGCCTCGGCTGCCTCCCGCGACGAGGCCTCCCGGGTCTCCCGGCGGCCTTCGGCGCGGCGGGTCCACAAGGACGCCAGGGGCTCCGTGTAACGCGCGGTGAGAGGGCCGAGGACGACCAGGATGAGGACGTACGCCGTGGCCAGCGGGCCGAGGGACGGTTCGATGCCGGCGCTCACGGCCAGCCCCGCGATGACGATCGAGAACTCGCCGCGTGCCACCAGCGCGCCGCCGGTGCGCCAGCGGCCCTTGACGGAGATTCCGGCCCGCCGGGCCGCCCAGTACCCGGTGGCGATCTTCGTCGCGGCGGTGAGGACCGCCAGGGCGAGGGCGGGCAGTAGCACGGGCGGGATGCTGGCCGGGTCGGTGTGGAGCCCGAAGAAGACGAAGAAGACGGCGGCGAACAGGTCCCGCAAGGGGCTCAGCAGCGTGTGCGCACCCTCCGCGACCTCCCCGGACAGCGCGATGCCGACCAGGAACGCGCCCACCGCGGCGGACACCTGGAGCTGCTGGGCGATGCCCGCCACCAGGATCGTCAGGCCCAGCACGACCAGCAGCAGCTTCTCCGGGTCGTCGCTGGAGACGAACCGGGAGATCAGCCGGCCGTAGCGCACCGCCACGAACAGGACGAGCCCCGCCGCGCCCAGCGCGATCGCCAGGGTCACGCTCCCGGCGAGCAGCCCGGCGCCGGCCACCAGCGCGGTGACGATGGGCAGGTACACGGCCATCGCCAGGTCCTCGAGGACGAGGACGCTGAGGATCACCGGCGTCTCCCGGTTGCCCACCCGGCCCAGGTCGCCGAGCACCTTCGCGATCACGCCGGACGACGAGATCCAGGTGACGCCGGCCAGCACCACCGCGGCCACCGGCCCCCAGCCCAGCAGCAGCGCCGCGGCCGCGCCCGGAAGGGCGTTGAGCGCGCAGTCGACGAGACCGGACGGGTAGTGGGACTTGAGGTTGGTGATCAGATCGCCGGCCGTGTACTCCAGGCCGAGCATCAGCAGCAGCAGGATGACGCCGATCTCGGCGCCGGTCGCGACGAACTCCTCGCTGGCCCCGAGCGGCAGCAGCCCGCCCTCGCCGAAGGCCAGTCCGGCGAGCAGGTACAGCGGGATGGGGGAGAGCCGGAAGCGAGCGGCGAACCGGCCCAGCAGGCCGAGGGCGAGAATGATGGAACCGAACTCGATCAACAGAACCGCGGAGTGCACCGGTTCACTCCCGACCGAGTATCGTCGCGGCGGCGTCGACGCCCTCACGGGTGCCGATCACGATGAGCGTGTCCCCGCCGACGAGCCGGAAGTCCGGCGCCGGCGAGGGAATCGCCTCCGCCCGCCGCAGCACAGCCACGACGGACGCGCCCGTCTCGGTCCGCATCCGGGTCTCGCCCAGCACCCGCCCGTTCCACCGCGAGCCCGCGGCGACCTCGACGCGCTCGGCGACCAGCCCCAGGTCCGAGGTGTAGAGCAGACTCGCACTGTGGTGGGACGGCTTGAGCGCGTCGATCAGCGCGCCCGCCTCGGAACCGGTCAGGCGCAGTGACTGGGCGCAGGAGTCGGGATCGTCGGCCCGGTACACGCTCACCGTGCGGGCACCGTCGCGGTGCGCCACCACGGACAGATGGCGGTCTTCCCGGGTGACGAGGTCGTACTGGACCCCGATACCCGGCAGCGGCGTCGCCCTCAGGCGTGGAGCAGACACGTTTCTTCCCCTTGCTCGTCGGTGCTTCGATGATCACGGTTGCCAACTCCGCATGCTCCCACTGCCCCGTACGGTGACGACATGGGTGTCGTCACGGATATACGAGGACGAAGGCGTGCGGCGAGGCTGGCTGCGACGGTGCGGCGCGCGGGTACCCGCGCGCCGCGCGCGAAGATGGGAAGGGGCGAGAAAGGGACCGTGTCGTTGTTCTGGCGGATCTTCTCGCTCAACGCCGTCGGCCTGATCACGGCCGCCGCACTGCTGCTGGGCCCGGTCACCGTGTCCACCCCCGTCCTGCCGGGCGAGGCGCTCGCGGTCGTGGTGGGCCTCGCCGCACTGCTGGCCGCCAACGCGCTCGTGCTGCGCATCGGCCTCGCCCCGCTCCAGCGGCTGGGCCGGGCCATGGCGACGGCCGACCTGCTGCGCCCCGGAGCCCGTGCCCCCGTCGCCGGGCCCGCGGAGACGGCCGCGCTCATCACGACGTACAACACGATGCTCGACCGGCTGGAGGCCGAACGCGCCGCCGGCGCCGCCCGCGCGCTCTCCGCCCAGGAACGCGAACGCCACCGCATCGCCCGCGAACTCCACGACGAGGTCGGCCAGACCCTGACCGCGGTCCTCCTCCAGCTCAAGCGCGTCGCCGACCGGGTGCCGGACGAGCTGCGCGAGGAGGTGGGCCAGGCGCAGGAGGCCACCCGGGCCGGCCTCGACGAGATCCGCCGCATCGCCCGCCGGCTGCGCCCCGGCGTCCTGGAGGAGCTCGGGCTGCCGAGCGCCCTGCGCTCCCTCGCGGCCGAGTTCACCACGCACGGACTGACCGTGCGCCACCACGTCCCCGGCGATCTGCCCCGGCTGACCGAGGAGTCCGAACTCGTGGTCTACCGCATCGCCCAGGAGGGACTCACCAACACCGCACGGCACGCCGCCGCCGACCGTGCGGAGGTGCGGCTGAGCCCGGTCACCGGCGGCGTCGAACTCCTCGTACGCGACGACGGCAAGGGCCTGGGCGGGGCACCGGAGGGCTCCGGCATCAGCGGCATGCGCGAACGTGCCCTCCTCATAGGCGCCGCGTTGTCCCTGGAACCCGCCCCGGGGCGGGGCACGGACATACGGCTGCGGATTCCGGCCGCGACCGCGGAGCGTCGCTGATGGCGCCCCGACCGCCGATGAAGACCCCGATCCGCGTCCTGCTCGCCGACGACCACACCCTCGTACGGAGAGGCGTGCGCCTCATCCTCGAGAATGAGCCGGACCTCACTGTCGTGGCCGAGGCCGGCGACGGGGCGGAGGCCGTCGAACTGGCACGCGCGCGGGACGTCGATCTGGCGGTCCTCGATGTCGCGATGCCCCGGATGACCGGCCTCCAGGCGGCCCGCGAACTCTCCCGCCGCCTGCCGGACCTGCGCATCCTCATCCTCACGATGTACGACAACGAGCAGTACTTCTTCGAGGCCCTCAAGGCAGGCGCCGGAGGCTACGTCCTGAAGTCCGTCGCCGACCGCGACCTCGTCGAGGCGTGCCGGGCGGCCGTACGGGACGAGCCGTTCATCTACCCGGGCGCGGAACGGGCCCTCGTCCGCTCCTACCTCGACCGCCTCCACCGGGGCGACGGTCTGCCCGAGCGGGCCATCACCGAGCGCGAGGAGGAGATCCTCAAGCTCGTCGCCGAGGGCCACACCTCGAAGGAGATCGGCGAACTCCTCTTCATCAGCGCCAAGACGGTCGAACGCCACCGCGCGAACCTGCTCCAGAAGCTGGGCATGCGCGACCGCCTGGAACTGACCCGGTACGCGATCCGGGCCGGCCTCATCGATCCCTGAGTCTGTCGGCTCATCACGGTCCGGTTCACCAGAACGTGTGGTGGGAGCCGATGAGCGGGGAACTGCGGCGAGGCGGCGCGGATACGTTGGCGCGGTGCGGCGGATCGGGGAGTTCACCGTGGAACTGCGGCTCGGGGCCGGCGGAATGGGGGCGGTGTACCTGGCGCGCAGTGCCGCGGGGCGCCAGGTGGCGCTGAAGGTGATCCGCCCCGAATACGCCGACGACCCGCACTTCCGGGCCAGGTTCCGGCGCGAGGCGACGGCGGCCCGCAAGGTGAGCGGAGCCTTCACGGCGTCCGTCGTGGGCGCCGATCCGGACGGCGACCCGCCCTGGCCGGCCACCCAGTACGTGCGCGGCGAGTCGCTGTCCGCGCGCGTGCGCTCCGGCGGCCCGCTGCCCGCCGCCGACATCGCCCGACTGGCAGGCCGGCCGGCGGAGGCACTGCGCGACATCCACCGCCAGGGCATCGTGCATCGCGACCTGGCTTCGGCCCGACCTTGCTGGCCGCGACCCTGCGCACCGGCGGGATCGACCTCGTCCACACCGCCCTGGCCCACTCCGGTGCCTGGGACAAGGCCCCCGCGGTGTTCGCGGCGGAGGCCGTCGCGCCCTGCCGCGACGGCACCTTCACCGCCGCCTTCCCGCACAGCGACCTGGAGGACGGCCGGCGATCATGATGTACGACGCGCCCTGCTGACCGCAGCCCGGGCCATCTGGAACACCCCAGCGGTCTCCGACCCCTCCGCCACCCACGTCTTCCGCACACTGTCCGAACTGCGCGAGCAGCAAGGCCTGCCCGGCGCGAGCGGCTGGATCACCATCGGCGGCGACGGCGGCCCCCAGGACAAGGCCACCCCCGTCCTACGCATTGAACCCGACGGCAGGACCACGGCCCTCGCGGTCACGTCGGCCGACGGCACACCGGTCCCCGGGCCCGGAGCCGGCTGAGGCAGGGCGCACTCCGCGCACCGCCTACCCTTGTCGCATGAGCAGCAGCGACCGGAGCCTGGCAGTGGGCGTGAAGACATACGAGGTGCGCACCTACGGGTGCCAGATGAACGTCCACGATTCCGAGCGATTGTCCGGGCTGCTCGAGGACGCCGGGTACGTGCGCGCGCCCGAGGGGTCGGACGGGGACGCGGATGTCGTCGTCTTCAACACCTGCGCGGTCCGCGAGAACGCGGACAACCGGCTGTACGGCAACCTCGGCCGCCTCGCCCCGAGGAAGGCGAGCCGCCCCGGGATGCAGATCGCGGTCGGCGGATGTCTCGCGCAGAAGGACCGCGACACCATCGTGAAGAAGGCGCCCTGGGTGGATGTCGTCTTCGGCACGCACAACATCGGCAAGCTGCCGGTCCTGCTGGAGCGCGCCCGCGTCCAGGAGGAGGCGCAGGTCGAGATCGCCGAGTCGCTCGAGGCCTTCCCCTCCACCCTGCCGACGCGGCGCGAGAGCGCGTACGCGGCCTGGGTCTCCATCTCCGTCGGCTGCAACAACACCTGCACCTTCTGCATCGTCCCGGCGCTGCGCGGCAAGGAGAAGGACCGCAGGACCGGCGACATCCTGGCCGAGATCGAGGCCCTGGTCGCCGAGGGCGTCTCCGAGATCACGCTGCTCGGCCAGAACGTCAACGCGTACGGCTCCGACATCGGCGACCGCGAGGCCTTCAGCAAGCTGCTGCGGGCCTGCGGCGCCATAGAGGGCCTGGAGCGCGTCCGCTTCACCTCACCGCACCCGCGCGACTTCACCGACGACGTGATCGCGGCCATGGCCGAGACGCCGAACGTGATGCCGCAGCTGCACATGCCCCTGCAATCCGGCTCGGACACGGTCCTGAAGGCGATGCGCCGCTCCTACCGCCAGGAGCGCTACCTCGGGATCATCGAGAAGGTCCGCGCCGCCATCCCGCACGCGGCGATCACCACCGACATCATCGTGGGCTTCCCCGGCGAGACCGAGGAGGACTTCGAGGAGACCCTGCACGTCGTCCGCGAGGCCCGGTTCGCGCAAGCGTTTACGTTCCAGTACTCCAAGCGCCCCGGCACCCCGGCCGCGACCATGGAGAACCAGATCCCCAAGCAGGTCGTCCAGGCGCGCTACGAGCGTCTTGTCGCCCTCCAGGAGGAGATCTCCTGGGAGGAGAACAAGAAGCAGGTCGGCCGCACGCTCGACCTCATGGTCGCCGAGGGAGAAGGCCGCAAGGACGGCGCCACCCACCGCCTCTCGGGCCGCGCCCCCGACAACCGCCTGGTCCACTTCACCAAGCCGGAGCAGGAGGTGCGCCCCGGCGACGTGGTGACCGTCGAGATCACGTACGCCGCCCCGCACCACCTCCTCGCCGAGGGCCCCGCCCTCGCCGTGCGCCCCACGCGCGCGGGCGACGCCTGGGAGAAGCGCAACGCCGAGAAGGCCGCCAAGCCGGTCGGCGTCATGCTCGGCCTCCCGAAGATCGGCGCCCCCGAGCCGCTCTCGGCCGCGACAGGCAGCGGCTGCGGCTGCGACTGACGCCGGCGCGTCGAGAGTCGACGGACGGAGGGACGTACGGCCGTTCCGCTCCCGTCGGCTGCCGTCCCGCCGCTCCTCGGCGTTACCCTGCCGATCATGCTTGTCGCCGCCGCAGTCTGCCCCTGCCCGCCGCTGCTCGTGCCCGAGGTCGCCGCGGGTGCCGCACCCGAACTGAACGCCGCCCGTGCCGCGTGCTCGGATGCGCTGGGTGTGCTCGCCGCCGCCCGGCCCGACCGGCTCGTCGTCGTCGGGCCGGCCGAGCGGAGCGGGCGCGGGACGCACCCGGAGGGCACGCGGGGCTCGTTCCAAGGGTTCGGCGTCGACATCGACGTACGCCTGGGCGCGAAGCGGGGCACGGCGGCCGGGCGCCTGCTCCCGCCCTCGCTCGCGGTGGCCGCGTGGCTGCTGGAACGGGCCGGATGGGCGGATGCCCCGATCGAGGGACTCGGCGTGGGGGAACCTCTCGAGGCCGAGCGGTGTATTGAACTCGGAGGGGAAATCGCCGCCGGGGCCGAGCGGGTGGCGCTGCTGGTGATGGGCGACGCCAGCGCGTGCCGCACACTCAAGGCGCCGGGCTATCTCGACGAGCGGGCGGCACCCTTCGACGCGGCGGTCGCGCGTGCGCTGGGTTCGGCAGACGTGTCGGCCCTCAAGGCGCTGGACGCGGGTCTGGCGTACGAGCTGAAGGCATCCGGCCGGGCCCCTTGGCAGGTGCTGGCCGGCGCGGCCGAGGGCACGCACCTCGGCGGCACACTCCTGTACAAGGACGCGCCGTACGGGGTGGGGTACGTGGTCGCGTCCTGGTCATAACGCCTGGTCATGAGGGTCTGGCAAGATCTGGCAAGCCCGCCTGGGCATATCGGCTCGGTCATGACGGCCTGGTCATGGCGGCCTGGTCATGGCGGCCTGGTCATGGCGGACGCGACGAACACGGCGGACGGCCGGGAGCGTGGTGCTCCGCGGCCGTCCGTCGGTGTGCCGTGCCGTGCCGTTCAGGAAGTCGGCGGGGGGCCGGCCGGTGGCGGGGAGGCCGGCGGTGTGCTGGTACCGCCTCCCGTGCCCGTGCCGTCCTTGTGCGCGAGTCGGTCCATGGCGCCCTTGGCCTTGCCCGTCCCCGACTCGATCTTGTGGCTGTACTTGCCCTTGGTCTTCTCGTCAACGACCTTCGCGGCCTTGTCGATGCCGTGTTGGATCTTGTCCCCGTGCTGCTGCGCGAGGCCGGAGACCTTGTCCTTTGCCGGGTTGAGTTTGGTCTTCAAATTGTCCAGGAGACCCATGGTCCACCTTCCCTCGCGGGGCAGTTACGTGCGGGCGCCTTCTCCGGCATCGCTGTCGGCAGCCTCATCGGCGCACTGCTGCTTGGGGATCTCGACGCCCTCGCCGGAGCCGGAGGTGTCCTCGGCGGCCGGTGCCGCCGTCTCCTCCACCGCGTCCTCGGCCTTGGGCTCGGCCTTCGTCTCGGCCTTCGTCTCGGACTTCGTCCCGGCCTCGGTCTGAGCCTCGACCGACCCCTTCGCCTCTGTCGCCTCCTGAGCCGCGGACTCGGCCGTCGCTGTGCCGGCCTGCGCCTCGGCGGCGGTCGACGCCTCCTCCGTGGTCTTCGACCTCCGGAGAAGTCGTGCCAAAACGCCCATATCCACTCCATACATTACTCGTGCGGGCGAAATCCCGCGTCGTCCGGTGCGTCCGTTTGCGCCGCCCGGGCCGCCGCCTCTGTGATCGGGCGGCGGAGAACCTCGCAACTGGCAACGACCCCGCGCGCGTGCCGTCACGTAACTCGTTCGAGGCGGGGTCCTGAGGTTTGCGAGACTGGGGCGGTGAGCAGCGCACCCCCCGCCCCACGAGTCATCGCCGTCGTCGGACCGACCGCGGCCGGAAAGTCCGATCTGGGCGTTTTCCTGGCCCAGCATCTAGGCGGTGAGGTCGTCAACGCAGACTCCATGCAGCTCTACCGAGGGATGGACATCGGCACCGCCAAGCTGACGCCCGAGGAGCGCGCGGGCGTCCCGCACCACCTCCTGGACATCTGGGACGTCACGGTCACCGCCTCCGTCGCCGAGTACCAGAAACTGGCCCGCGCCAGGATTGACGCATTGCTCGCCGAGGGCCGCTGGCCGATCCTGGTCGGCGGATCCGGCCTGTACGTCCGCGGAGCCGTCGACAACCTGGAGTTCCCCGGCACCGACCCCGAGGTCAGAGCCCGGTTGGAGGAGGAGCTCACCCTGCGCGGCTCGGGAGCGCTGCACGCGCGCCTGGCCGCCGCCGATCCCGAGGCCGGGCAGGCGATCCTGCCCAGCAACGGCCGCCGTATCGTGCGGGCCCTCGAGGTGATCGAGATCACCGGCCGGCCCTTCACCGCCAACCTCCCGGGCCATGACTCCGTCTACGACACCTTCCAGATCGGTGTCGACGTGGCGCGGCCCGAGCTTGACGAGCGCATCGCGCGCCGGGTCGACCGGATGTGGGACGCGGGCCTGGTGGAAGAAGTGCGCGCACTGGAGGCGCAGGGGTTGCGCGAGGGGCGTACGGCCTCGCGCGCGCTCGGCTACCAGCAGGTGCTCGCGGCGCTCGCCGGGGAGTGCACCGACGAAGAGGCGCGGGCCGAGACCGTGCGAGCCACCAAGCGCTTCGCGCGCCGTCAGGATTCGTGGTTCAGGCGCGATCCCCGGGTGCACTGGTTGAGTGGGGCCGCGGCGGATCTCACAGAACTTCCGCAGCTCGCATTGGCGTTGGTCGAACGACCGGTTACAGCCTGATCACGTCATGGCATCGGGACGCTCCGGCCGTCATCGCGGCCTTCGGCGCCGTGCCATCATCGAGCTTCGATCGACCAAGTGGAGTCCGAGTTGGGAGGGCGCGTGGCGATGGAGGCCGGCCCTCGCGACACCGCACAAGGCACCGAGCCCCTCACCGCAGAGAGCGGTGAAACGGAGCAGGACGGCGACCGTCTGAGCCCCGACGGGCCCGACGAGACGCAGGACGGTGTGACCGCCGACGGTCCGGAGCCCGAGGAGATGTTCCCGGGCGGCCCGGAGGTCGAGGTCGAGCTGCGCCCGCAGCGCCGGATGCGCATCTGGCAGCTCGCTCCCATCGTGAGCCTGGCCGCGGTCGGCTCGCTGATGTTCGCCTTCCCGCTGGCCTTCGACTTCGGCGACAGTGGGGCCGTGATCGCCATGCTGGGGCTGCTGATCTGCTCCTGCGCGGCCGGCTGGGGCATGATGGCCGCCCGCCGCGTTGGTTACACGTGGCCCGGGCTGCCGCAGCGGGGCTCCGGGCGCCGTCCGGACTGGCGGATCGTGATCGCCTACGTCGTGGTGGTCGCCGCGGTGGTCGTGCTTGCCGTGTGGCGCGTGGCCCGGCTGCGCTGACGCGGAGCTTCGGCGGTCGGCCGCGGTGAGCTTTCCGCGCGCGCGGGGTTGTCGTACCCACCCCGTACGATCGAGGAATGAGCACGCGGATCGCCTTCCTCAAGGGTCATGGCACCGAGAACGACTTCGTGATCGTCCCGGACCCCGACAACGCCATCGACCTGCCCCCGGCCGCCGTCGCCGCCCTGTGCGACCGCCGAGCCGGCATCGGCGGTGACGGCCTGCTGCACGTGGTGAGGTCCGCGGCCCACCCCGAGGCCAAGGACATGGCGGCCGAGGCGGAGTGGTTCATGGACTACCGCAACGGCGACGGCTCGATCGCGGAGATGTGCGGCAACGGCGTGCGGGTGTTCGCGCGCTACCTCCAGCGCGCCGGGTACGCCGGTGACGGCGACCTGGCGGTCGCCACCCGCGGCGGCGTGAAGACCGTGCACATCGCCAAGGAGGGCGACATCACGGTCGGTATGGGCAAGGCGGTCCTCCCCGAGGGGGACGTCACGGTCAGCGTCGGGGAGCGCAGTTGGCCCGCGCGCAACGTGAACATGGGCAACCCGCACGCCGTCGCCTTCGTGGACGACCTCGCGCACGCGGGCAACCTGTACTCCCCGCCGCCCTTCAGCCCGGCCACCGCCTACCCGGACGGGGTGAACGTCGAGTTCGTGGTCGACCGCGGCCCCCGGCACGTCGCCCTGCGTGTGCACGAGCGCGGCTCCGGCGAGACCCGCTCGTGCGGCACGGGCGCGTGCGCCGTCGCCGTCGCCACCGCCCGACGGGACGGCGCCGACCCGACCGTCACCGGAATCCCGGCGACGTACACCGTCGACCTGCCCGGCGGCACCCTGGTGATCACCGAGCGGCCCGACGGCGAGATCGAGATGACCGGCCCCGCGGTGATCGTCGCCGAGGGCCGGATCGACGCGGAGTGGCTGGAAAGGTCCGCTCGCTGACACCGCCGCTGATCACGGGACACGAAACCGTAAACCTCCAAACCGTCGCTCGAATGGGTGATCCTTTTCACGCTCGGCGAGAGGCGGTCAGGCGCACGTGATGGGCTCGGTAGCATCAAGCACCGGCCCGGACGGGGGAGCGATGCCATCCCCCGAGCCGTGTCCGCCCTGGGGCACCCCGTCCGCCGGTCCACGCAGCCGGAGGTGCCCATGAGTGCGGAGGCCACGAATCCCGCGAGCCCAGGCCCGGTGACAGCAGGCCCTGTACTGCCGACCGTGCCCCGCAGGAAGGCCCGCTCCCGGCTCGACCTGCGCCGCCTCGGCCGGGCCGCGCTGCTCGGCCCCACCGCCCGCGACCGGCTGCCCGACGCCATCGGCCACGTGGTCGAGGCCCACCGCTCGCACTACCCCGACGCCGACCTCGACGCGCTGCGCCGCGCCTATGTCCTGGCCGAGTCCTCGCACCGCGGTCAGATGCGCAAGAGCGGTGAGCCGTACATCACACACCCGCTCGCCGTGACCCTGATCCTCGCCGAACTGGGCGCCGAGACAACAACCCTGACGGCCTCTCTGCTCCACGACACCGTGGAGGACACTGACGTGACGCTCGATCAGGTCCGGGAGGAATTCGGCGAGGAGGTGCGCTTTCTCGTCGACGGCGTCACGAAACTGGAGAAGGTCGACTACGGCGCCGCCGCTGAGCCCGAGACCTTCCGCAAGATGCTCGTCGCCACCGGCAACGACGTCCGCGTGATGTCGATCAAACTCGCCGACCGGCTGCACAACATGCGCACCCTCGGCGTGATGCGCCCCGAGAAGCAGGCCCGCATCGCCAAGGTCACCCGGGACGTCCTCATCCCGCTCGCCGAACGGCTCGGCGTCCAGGCGCTCAAGACCGAACTGGAGGACCTGGTCTTCGCGATCCTCCTCCCCGAGGAGTACGAGCACACACGGGAGTTGATCGTCGACAACGCCTCCCGCGCGGACGACCCCCTTGCGGAGATGGCCGACGAGATGCGCACGGTCCTGCGGGACGCCGACATCCCTGCCGAAGTCCTCATCCGGCCCCGGCACTTCGTCTCCGTGCACCGCAGGGCCCGCAAACGCGGTCGGCTGCGCGGCACCGACTTCGGCCGTCTGCTGGTGCTGGTGAACGAGGACGCCGACTGTTACGGCGTACTGGGCGAACTGCACACCTGTATGACGCCCGTCGTCTCGGAGTTCAAGGACTTCATCGCCGTCCCCAAGTTCAACCTGTACCAGTCGCTGCACACCGCGGTGGCCCGCGGGGACGGCCAGGTCGCCGAAGTTCTCATCCGTACCCACCAGATGCACAAGGTCGCCGAGGCCGGCGTCGTCGCGCTGGGCAATCCCTACGCTCCTCCTTCGGAGGAGCAGACCGTTTCGAGCGACGGCGAGCGCGCCGACCCGACCCGGCCCGGCTGGCTCTCCCGCCTTCTCGACTGGCAGGAGGCCGCGCCCGACCCCGACACCTTCTGGTCCACCCTGCGCGAGGACCTCGCCCAGGACCGCGAGATCACCGTCTTCCGTCCCGACGGGGGCACCCTGGGCCTGCCCGAGGGCGCGACCTGCGTGGACGCCGCGTACGCGCAGTACGGCGAGGACGCGCACGCGTGCATCGGCGCCCGCGTCAACGGCCGCCTGGCGACCCTGAGCACGGTCCTGAAGGACGGCGACACCGTCCAGCTCCTCATGGGCCAGGACCCCGCCTCCGAGCCCTCCAGAGAGTGGCTGGACCACGCCCACACGGCCGCCGCCAGGATCGCCATCCAGCGGTGGCTGGCAACGCATCCGGCGTCCGCCGAGGCGCAGGAGGAGGGGCCGGTTCCGACCCTCCAGGCCGGCGAGGCAGCGGCCCGGCCCGCCGCCGGGAACTCCGTGACCGCCTCCGAAGGCCCCACACCCCGCACCGCCGACCGCCCCGCCGCCGCGAACGCCGTCGTCGACCAGCCCGGCGCGAGCGTACGGCTCGCGGGCTGCTGCACACCCGTACCGCCCGACGAGGTGATCGGCTTCTCCGTGCGCGGGGGAGCGGTGACCGTCCACCGGGTGGAGTGCGCGGCCGTGGCGCGCATGAAGAGCGCGGGGCGCGCGGAGGTCGGCGTGCGCTGGGGGGACACCACCGGGTGCCGGGTCACCCTGTTCGCCGAATCGTTCGGCCGCCCGCATCTGCTCGCGGACCTCACGGAAGCGATGGCCTCGGAGGGCGCCGAGATCGTCTCCGCGACCGTCGAGCCCCCGAGCCAGCAACGCGTACGCCACACCTACACCGTCGAACTCCCCGACGCGGCGCACCTGCCCGCCCTGATGCGGGCGATGCGCAATGTGCCGGGGGTGTACGACGTGAGCCGCGCGCAGACGCCGGGGGCCTGAGACCGCCTGCGGAACATGCACGCGCGCGTGGGGCGCGGTTGCGCGCGGCCCCCGTCGTCCTGCTGAGCTACCCGTTCGAGTGGGCCGATCGCGCGCCGCCGCCGTACCGCACGCGCGCGCTGGTAGCCGTGGTGCATGCCGCTCACCCCCCGCACCGTGGCTCCCCGAGCCCGCATCACGCCCTCCCGGCGCCGGAAGGCCGCCGCGCTCCTCGCCTGCGCCGTCTCCGTCTGCCTCCTCGCCGCGAGCGCCCCGGCCACCCCGCTGGGTGTCGGCGACCGCCTCTTCCCGTACCTCGGCAACCCGGGATACGACGTGGCGTCGTATGACCTCGCCTTCACCTATCCGGGCACCAACAGCAAGCCCCTCCAGGCGGTCACCACGATCGACGCCTGGACGACGACTTCGCTGGACCACGTGAACCTCGACTTCGCGCACGGCAAGGTCGACTCGGTCGAGGTCGACGGCGAGCCCGCGGCCTTCACGAGCGCCGGCGAGGACCTGGTGGTCACGCCCGAGGAAGCGTTGCCCGAAGGTAGCTGGATGCGGATCACCGTCCGGCACACCAGCGACCCCGTGTCCGCCGCGGACCGGGACGGCGGCTGGATCCGGACCGCGGACGGCCTCGCCATGGCCAACCAGGCCGATGTCGCCCACCTGGTGTACCCGTGCAACGACCACCCCTCCGACAAGGCGATGTTCACCATCAGGGTCACCGCGCCCAAGGGCTACACGGCCGTCGCCAACGGCCTGCCCACCGGCGTGGACCGGGCGGGCCGGGCGACGACCTGGACCTACCGGACCCAGCACCCCATGGCCACCGAGCTCGCCCAGGTGTCCATCGGCCGCTCCACCGTGCTGCGCCGCAGCGGCCCGCACGGGCTGCCCGTACGGGACGTCGTGCCCACCAAGGACCGCGCGCTGCTGGAACCGTGGCTGAAGAAGACCCCCGACCAGATCGTCTGGATGGAGGGCAAGGTCGGGCCGTACCCCTTCGAGACGTACGGACTGCTCATGGCCGATGCCGGCACCGGCTTCGAGCTGGAGACACAGACCCTCTCTCTCTTCGAGAGAGACCTGTTCACCGAGCCCGGCTTCCCCAAGTGGTACGTCGAGTCGATCATGGTGCACGAGCTGGCCCACCAGTGGTTCGGCAACAGCGTCAGCCCCCGCACCTGGTCCGACCTGTGGCTGAACGAGGGGCACGCCACCTGGTACGAGGCGCTGTACACGGAGGAGAAGGCGGACCGGCCCGTGGAGGCGCGGATGAAGGCGGCGTACGGCGCCTCCGACCGCTGGCGCGCGGCCGGCGGACCGCCCGCCGCCCCGAAGGCGCCCGACCCCGGCCAGAAGATCAGCATCTTCCGGCCGAACGTCTATGACGGCGCCGCGCTGGTCCTGTACGCACTGCGCCAGGAGATCGGCCGCCCGGCCTTCGAACGCCTGGAGAGGGCCTGGGTGAACCGCCACCAGGACGGTGTCGCCAGCACCGCGGACTTCGTCGAGCTCGCCGAGGAGATCTCCGGACGGGAACTGGGCGACTTCTTCGAGGGCTGGCTGTACGGCGCGAAGACCCCTCCGATGCCCGGCCACCCGGACTGGAAGTCGGCCACACCCCGGTCGGCCGCTGTGAAATAACACGGTGACGAGACGGGCCGTGCCGTGCGACCATCTTCAGGTCGGCGCGGCACGGGACACGGGAATCTCCCGGGGCACTCGTGCGTTGTGAGCAGTGACGGATCGGCTCAGAAGCTTCCGCTTCGGCTCTGTCGCGCTTTATCGGAATCCTCATCGACGTAAGGACCCAATGACCTCCTCTTCATCTTCTTCCCAGGACACTGAGCGCTTCGCGCATGCCTACCCCGAAAGTCTCCGGGCCGATGCCCTGATGGAAGAGGACGTCGCCTGGAGCCACGAGATCGACGAAGACCGGGACGGCGACCAGTTCGACCGCTCCGAGCGCGCGGCCCTGCGCCGTGTCGCGGGCCTCTCCACCGAGCTCGAGGACGTCACCGAGGTCGAGTACCGCCAGCTCCGCCTGGAGCGGGTCGTGCTCGTCGGCGTCTGGACCACGGGGACCGCGCGGGACGCGGACAACTCCCTCGCGGAGCTCGCCGCTCTCGCGGAGACCGCGGGCGCGCTGGTGCTCGACGGCGTGATCCAGCGCCGCGACAAGCCCGACGCGGCCACCTACATCGGCTCCGGCAAGGCCGAGGAGCTGCGCGACATCGTGCTCGAAACGGGCGCGGACACCGTCATCTGCGACGGTGAGCTCAGCCCGGGCCAGCTCATCCACCTCGAAGACGTCGTCAAGGTCAAGGTCATCGACCGTACGGCCCTGATCCTCGACATCTTCGCCCAGCACGCCAAGTCCCGAGAGGGCAAGGCGCAGGTCGCGCTCGCGCAGATGCAGTACATGCTGCCGAGGCTGCGAGGCTGGGGTCAGTCGCTGTCCCGTCAGATGGGCGGCGGCAAGGGCGGCGGCCTCGCCACCCGTGGTCCCGGTGAGACCAAGATCGAGACGGACCGGCGTCGGATCCGCGAGAAGATGGCGAAGATGCGCCGGGAGATCGCGGACATGAAGACCGGCCGCGAGATCAAGCGCCAGGAGCGCAGGCGCCACAAGGTGCCGTCGGTCGCCATCGCCGGCTACACCAACGCAGGCAAGTCCTCGCTGCTGAACCGGCTGACAGGCGCGGGCGTCCTGGTCGAGAACGCCCTGTTCGCGACCCTCGACCCGACCGTGCGCCGGGCGGAGACGCCCAGCGGCCGCCTGTACACGCTCGCGGACACCGTCGGCTTTGTACGGCACCTGCCGCACCACCTGGTCGAGGCGTTCCGCTCCACCATGGAGGAGGTCGGCGAGTCCGACCTGATCCTGCACGTGGTGGACGGCTCGCACCCGGACCCGGAGGAGCAGCTGGCCGCCGTACGCGAGGTGATCAGGGACGTCGGCGCCACCGGCGTACCCGAGATCGTCGTGATCAACAAGGCGGACGCGGCCGACCCGCTGACGCTTCAGCGGCTCATGCGGATCGAGAAGCGTTCGATCGCGGTCTCGGCCCGCACCGGCCGGGGCATCGACGAACTGCTCGCGCTGATCGACAACGAGCTGCCGCGGCCGTCGGTCGAGGTCGAGGTGCTCGTGCCGTACACGCACGGCAAGCTGGTCGCCCGCGCTCACGACGAGGGTGAGGTGATCTCCGCGGAGCACACCCCGGAGGGCACCCTGCTCAAGGCACGGGTGCACGAGGAACTGGCGGCGGATCTCGCGCCGTACGTTCCGGCGCCGCTCGTCTGACCGTCGTAGCACAGCCTGAAGGCCCGCCGTCTGCTCGTCGCAGGCGGCGGGCCTTCAGCGTGCCAGGCGGCGGGCCGTCAGCGTGCGCGGATCACTGACCGCCGTACGTCGTGCTCATGTTCTCGTAGAGAGTCTCGGCGTCCTGGCCGAGCTGCGGGCCCGCCAGCCAGGTGTTGTCGGTCGGGCCGATGGAGGTGTTCGAGACCAGCCTGGTCTCGCCGTCCACCACCCGGAACCAGCCGCCGCCGGACGAGCCGCCCGTCATGGTGCAGCCGATGCGGTACATCGTCGGCAGGCCCGCGCTGAGCGAGAACCGGCCCGGCCGGTCGAGGCACTTGAACATCTTCAGGCCGTTGTACGGGGGCGCGGCCGGGTAGCCCCAGGCGCCCATCGTGGCGACCTCGCTCGCGGACGGGGCGGAGAAGTCGACGTCCAGCGCGCCGGTGGTCTCCTCCAGGGACTTCGAGCCCGACTCCGGCTTCACATGCAGCACCGCGTAGTCGTACGCGGCACCCGCGCCGCCGGTCTCCGAACCGCCCTCGATCCACCCGTTCGACGTCGAGGCCCAGTCGGCCCACCAGTTGCCGTAGGGCGCGATCTCCGAGGCGGGGGCGTCGGCGAGCTGCGCCTCGGACTTGCCGAGGTCGTTGTACGCCGGGACGAAGACGATGTTGCGGTACCAGCCGCCGCTGCCGCCGGCGTGCACGCAGTGGCCGGCCGTCCACACCAGGTTGGACTTGCCCGGGTGGTTCACGTCCGTGACGACCGTGCCGGAGCAGACCATCGGACCCTCGGGGGAGTCGAAGAAGATCTTTCCGACCGGGGCCGCGTTCCGGTGGTACGGCGTCTTCTCGGCCGTGGCCTCGACGGGCACCGGCTCCGGGTCGCTCACGCCCTGGTCGGCGGCGGCGTCCTGCGTCGAGACCGTCTTGTCGGCCTCCTTCGCGGACTGCATCCGCTCGGGCTTCCAGAGGCCCTCGATCACCGGGTTGACGAAGTCCTTGGCCTCACTGAGCCACGTGTCCTTGTTCCAGTCCTTCCAGCCGCCGGCCGCCCAGTCGTCGACATCGATGCCGTGCTCCTTGAGCTTGTCGGCGAGACCGGCGGGGATCTCGACCTTGTCCCTCGCGGCCTGGGACGTGGTGGCCCCGGGCTTGTCGCCGGCGGTGTCCTCGCTCGAGCCACCGCAGGCGGTCGCGGCCAGCGCGAGGGCCGCGACGAGGCCGGTGGCCGCGAGGAAGGTGTGGGTGCGCCGCCCGTGGCGTGGAGCTGCGGGCGTACGTGTGGAGCGCATGGTGCGATAACCCCCGTGGGAACGTGCGAACGCCGTGTGCTTGGCACAGTGCTTGTCACACGAAGGGCGGATCCCTGTGGATCTCCGGAACTCTGGTTCTCCGGAACTCCGGGTCCATGGATCTCCGGGTCCATGGGATTCCGGGTCCATGGAATTCCGGATCTCTGGATCTCCCTTGCGGACGACACACCACTATGCCCGGGGAGTTGAGGGTGAACGGCGGTGAGCCGGTGAAGGTCTCCCCAACCCGCCCCACCGCCGTCCGTGTTCAGCGGGCGGTCACTGGCCCGCGAACTTGTCGCTCACCGAGGCGTACACGCCCTCGGCCACCTCACCCAGCCGCGGACCGGCCAGCCAGCCCGCCGTCACCGGGCCGATCGAGGTGTTGGAGACCAGCGCCGGCTTGCCATCCGAGCCGGCCGCGACCCAGCCGCCGCCCGACGAACCGCCCGTCATGGTGCAGCCGATGCGGTACATCGTCGGGTCCGGGGCGCTGATCGACAGCCGTCCCGGCTTGTCCTCGCACTGGTACATGGTCTGGCCGTCGAACGGTGCCGCGGCCGGGTAGCCGGTCGCCGTGATGCTCGCGACCTTCGCCACGGCCGGCGCCTTGAAGTCCACCGGCAGAGCGGAACCGACCGTCTCCTCCAGCGACTTGCCGCCGCTGCCCTCCTCCGGGGTCACATGGATGACGGCGAAGTCGTACGAGGCACCGTCACCGCCCGTCGCCCCGCCCTGCTCGATCCACTGGTCCGAGGTCTGCGCCCAGTCGCCCCACCACACACCGAGCGGAGCGACCTCCTCCTTGGCGGCGCTCTCCAACTCCTGCGTCGCCATGGCCTTGTTGTTGTACGACGGCACGAACGCGATGTTGCGGTACCAGCCGCCGTCCTTGCCCGCGTGCACACAGTGGCCCGCCGTCCACACCAGGTTGGACTTGCCGGGGTTGGCCGGGTCCTGCACGACGGTCGCCGAGCAGACCATCGTGCCCTCGGGGGAGTCGAAGAACACCTTGCCCGCTTCGGGAGCGTTGGCCTGGTACGTGGGCGCGACGGCCTTCGCCTCCACGGGCTCGGGCTCCGGGTCGGTCACGCCCTGGTCGTCGGAGAGGTCGCTGTCGTCGACGGCCTTTTCCGGGTCCTCGGCGTCCCGCATCCGGTCCGGGTCCCACAGGCCCTCGATGATCGGGTTGATGTACTCGTCGGCCTCGCGGAGCCAGTCCTCCTTGCTCCAGTCCTTCCAGGCGCCGTTCTTCCACTTGTCGAGGTCGATCCCGTGCTCTTTGAGTTTGTCCTTGAGGTCGTCCGGGATCGTGATCTTGCCGTCGCCCGCGGACGTGGCCGTGGCGGAGGCCTCGCCACCGGCCTCGGCGTCGCCCGAGGCACAGGCAGTGGCGGTGAGCAGGAGCGCCGAGGTGAGGGCAACGGCAGTCAGCGCGGGGGAGGTTCTGCGGCGCGCGTTCCTTCCTCGACGAGCGGTGAAGGACGGCCGTATGGGTCGCATTGTCTGAACTCCCCCTGAGGTGAAATCGGTTGGCTCACGCGCTTGAGTCACGTTGTGTGGGAACGGCATCACACACTATGCGCTCGCTGTGGGGGACTCCCCGCGGAACGGCAACGGTTTCGCTACGAGCTGTCTGAGCTGGACATCATCCAAGGATCCGCGGATCTGAGTGGGACGACGTAAGGCTTCCGTCATCTCCTGCGGGGTTACGGGGCGGCTGCCTCTTCCGTTGAATGGGGCGGAGATCAAATGAACTCCCAAGAGGTGAGGGCGGGGATGGGGCGCGTGCGCAAGGTACTGACCGGGCCGCTGGTCGTCGGAGCACTGGTGGTGGCGGTCGCCGCGGCCGGCTTCGGGCTGTACTGGTTCCAGCCGTGGAAGCTGTGGCAGGACGAGACCGTCGAGGAGGCCCTGCCCGGGACCGTGGAGACCTCCGCGCCGCCGACGGTGGCGCCCTCGACAGCTCCCTCCGAGTCGGCTCCCTCCGAGTCGGCTTCCTCGGCGACCGGGCCGCAGGCGCTGGCGAGCGGTGAGCTGATCAGCCACGAGCACGCGACATCGGGCACGGTGAAGCTCGTACGACTGGCCGACGGCTCCCACGTCGTCCGGCTGGAGAACCTCGACACCAGCAACGGGCCGGACCTGCGGGTGTGGCTGACCGACGCACCGGTGAAGGAGGGGAAGGCGGGCTGGCACGTCTTCGACGACGGGGAGTACGTCAGCCTCGGCAAACTCAAGGGCAACAAGGGAAGCCAGAACTACACGCTGCCCGCCGACATCGACCCCGCCCGCTACACCAGCGTCAGTATCTGGTGCGACCGTTTCGACGTGTCCTTCGGCGCCGCCGAACTCGCCGCCGCCTGACGCCGGGGCGCCCTTCGAGCCGCGCCGGTCACTCCTGCCCGGGCTTCGGCTGACGTCGGCCACACGTGTCTCTCCGCGCCGGTCATGCCTGCCCGGGCCTTCGGCTGCCCTCACCCGGGATCGACGATGGTCGGGCTACCTATCGAAACCCTGTCATCCCGGAGCCGTTGTTGCCCGTGACGTGACGGGTCACTACCGTGCTGCTTGAGATTTCAACGGGAAATCCCATGGAAGGGCCTGTCATGCCCCTGCCAAAAAGCAAGCCTCTGCCATCTCCGGCTGCCCTTGCCATCCCCCGAAACACTCTCCCGCACCTGCGAAGCACGGCTGCTCCGAGGAGCCGTATCACCTCGTTCCGGCCGATGCCGGCCTGACGGAACGCGGCTCTCGATTCTTGCTGCACGGGGCGGCGCCCTGCCGTAGCGCACCACCACGCCATCGCGCCTCCCTCTGCCCCACCCCCCACCGGTCTCCGGGCATGCCAACGCCCATCGCCCGGAGCAGAAGGAGAGATCCGTGAACTCCACACGCACCGAGCCCCTCGACTACCTCGTGGTCGGCGCCGGCCCCGCCGGGCTGCAGCTCGGGCAGTTACTCCAGGCGGCCGGGCACGGATACCGGATTCTGGAGGGCGGCCAGGCACCTGGCACCTTCTTCCGCACGTTCCCCCGCCACCGCAAGCTGATCTCCATCAACAAGGTGTACAACGGCACCGACGACCCCGAGCTGAACCTCCGGATGGACTGGAACTCCCTGCTGTCCCCGGACCCCCACCTGCTCTTCACCCGCTACAGCAAGCGGTACTTCCCGCACGCCGACGACATGGTGCGCTATCTCGCCGACTTCGCCGAGGCGTTCAAGCTGGACATCGCCTACGACACCAGAGCGGAGCGGATCCGGCGCGATGCCGACGGCTTCACCGTCACCGACCAGCACGGGCAGGAGCACCACGCCCGGCGCCTGGTCATTGCGACCGGGGTGAGCCGGCCCAACACCCCGGACATCCCCGGCATCGAGACCGCCGACGACTACTCCGTCGTATCCGTGGACCCCGAGGACTTCACCGACCAGCGCGTCCTGATCATCGGCAAGGGCAACTCCGCCCTGGAGACCGCGGACAGCCTCGTCGAGACCGCGGCCGTGATTCATGTCGCCGGCCCGCACTCCATCCGCATGGCCTGGAACACCCACTACGTCGGCCATCTGCGCGCGGTCAACAACAACTTCCTCGACACCTACCAACTCAAATCGCAGAACGCCCTGCTGGACGGCAACGTGCTGTCGATCGAGAAGGACCCCGGCGACGGCGGATACCGCGTCCGGTTCAGCTTCTCCCGGGCCGACGAGGTCGTGAAGGAACTGCGCTACGACCGGGTCGTCGTATGCACCGGTTTCCGCTTCGACGCCTCGGTGTTCGACCCGCAGTGCCGGCCCGAGCTGGTCATCAACGACCGCTTCGCCGCGCTCTCCCCGGCGTACGAGTCGGTGAGCGTGCCTGGCCTGTACTTCGCCGGCACCCTGATGCAGCAGCGTGACTTCAAGAAGTCCACCGGCGGCTTCATCCACGGCTTCCGGTACGCCGTACGCGCCCTGAGCCGCATCCTCGACGAGCGTCATCACGACCGGCCCTGGCCGCACCAGCAGCTGGACGCGTCCCCGCCCGCGCTGGCGGATGCCGTCGTGGAGCGGGTCAACCGCTCCTCCGCGCTCTGGCAGCAGTTCGGCGTGATCGGGGACCTGATCGTCATGCCGCCCGGCGAACCGGCCCGCTACCACGACGAGGTGCCGGTCGCCTATGCCCACGAGAGCCGACTCACCGACAGCGGCGACTACTTCGCCGTCACCCTCGAGTACGGCCCCGACCACGACAAGGTCGACCCCTTCGACATCACCGTGCGCCGCACCGCCCAGAACTCGGTCGACGCCGCCTTCGACGCCGCCTACCTGCACCCCGTGATCCGCCACTTCCGGGGCGGTGAGCTGCTCGGCACGCATCACATGGCCGAGAACCTGGAGAACGAGTGGGACCACCCGGAGGTCCACCGCGCACCGCTGGCCGAGTTCTTCGCCCGGGAACTGGACCGCCGGCCGAGCCCCGCCGGGCGGTGAGCGGCGTGCAGCAGTTCACCGTCCACGACTTCGAGACCGCGGCGCGCGCCACACTCGACCCGGTGTACGCCGACTTCATCGCCGGCGGGGCCCGTGACGAGATCACCGTACGGGCCAACGAGGCGGCGTTCGGGCGCCTCCAGCTGCTGCCGCGGGTGCTGCGCGGAAGTGCCGTACGGGAGCTGGACATCACCCTGCTCGGCAGCCGCGCGAGCCTGCCGGTCCTGCTCTCCCCGACCGCCTTCCACAAGCTGGTCGACCCGGAAGGGGAGCTGGCCACGGCCCGGGCCGCTGCCGCCGCCGGAGCCATCATGATCGTCTCCATGGCGTCCACGGTGGCCGTGGGCGAGCTCGCCGACGCGGTCCGCGCGGTCGGCGACGACGTACCCCTGTGGTTCCAGCTCTACATCCAGCCCGACCTGGAGATCACCGAGGCGCTGGTGCGCAGGGCGACCGACGCCGGGTGCGGCGCCCTCGTAGTCACCGTCGACTCCCCGGTGCTGGGCGCGGGCGAACGCAACCGGCGCAACAGCTTCCACGACCTGCCGCCCGGACTCCGCTGCGAGAACCTGGTGGACCTGCGCGACGGCGAGCGCGGACACGTACGGCAGGTCGCCATGTCCCCGGAGCTGAACTGGGAGCACATCGACTGGCTGCGCGGCGTGACGGACCTGCCCATCCTGCTCAAGGGCGTGCTGCACCCCGAGGACGCCCGGCTCGCCGTCCGGCACGGCGTCGACGGGCTGCTGCTCTCCAACCACGGCGGCCGCCAACTCGACACCGTCCCCGCCACCTTGGAGCTGCTGCCGGAGATCGTCGCCGCGGTGGCGGGCCGGGTCCCGGTGGTGCTGGACGGCGGGGTCCGGCGCGGCACCGACGCGGTGAAGGCCCTGGCGCTGGGCGCGTCCGCGGTGGGCATCGGCCGGCCCGTGATGTGGGCGCTGGCCGAGGGCGGTGAGAAGGGCGTACGCCGGCTGCTGGATCTGTTGCGCGAGGAGCTCGACGACACCATGGCCCTGTGCGGGGCGTCCGGTCTCGCCGACCTGACGCCCGATCTGGTCCGGATGCCCGCATGGGGGCCCGTGCCGGGTCCCGTCCTGGCTCCGGGGTCGGACCACCGGTTCGGCGGGGTGGTCGCATGAGCGCCACCGGATGGCTGATCACCGGCGCGGTCGTGGTCCTGGTGGCCACGCTGCCGTACTGGCTGCCCAGGGCGGTGATCGCGCTGCGGGTACGCATCTTCGCCCGGGTGGGCGGCGAGGAGGGCGTCCGGGCACCCGGCCGGGAGGTGCCCGCCGAGGAGTTCAAGAAGGTCTACGGCCATCCGGCGGCGAACGGCCGCAGCCGGGGCGCCGCACTCTCCGACCTGTTCTGGTACTGGCTGTCGCCCGGCCCGGAGGTGCACCAGGAGCACCTGGAGCCCGGACCGCGCTACGACGACGTGGCCAGGACCACCCGGCAGATCCTGGCCGGACTCTCCCGGGCGCAGTGGACCGAGCTGGTCGGCCGCTGCACCCGGCGGGTGCTCGACGAACTCGACGGCCACGCGCGCGTGCAGCGAGTCAGACTTCGGGACCTGATGATGCCGGTCTGGGCCGAGGTCTATTACGAGGTGGTCTTCCGCGAACCGTGCCCGCGTCACGTCCGGGACCTGATCACCGGCAACGCGGACGACGTGGTCACCGCCCTGAAGTGCACCGGTCTGCGGCACATGGACCGGCGTGCCCGGCTCACCGCCCACTTACGGGACCGGCTCGTGCACGACCCGCCGCCCGTGCCGCTGCCGTCCTCGCTCTCGCGGCGGGAGCAGGCGTACTACCTGCAGGGCACGTTCTTCAACACCGCCGTGGTACAGATGTCGGAGGCGATGGCCCATCTGCTGCTCGCCCTCGCCACGCACCGCCCGGTGCAGGACCGCCTGTCGGCCGGCGAGGCGGACCCGGACTTCCTGGACCGGGTCATCAACGAGACGCTGCAGCACTTCCCGCTCTTCGGCGTGGCCCACCGGATCACCTCCGGGGAGATCCCCCGGGAGGGACGCGAGCCCATCCCGGCCGGGTCGGTTCTGCTGTTCAACTACCCCGAATACCAGGGAACCGGCTCCTCCGGGGGAGGGCGGTTCGACCCGGACCGGTGGCTGAACCCGGACACCAGGCCGTCCGCCTTCATCCCGTTCGGGGTCACCGCCAACCGCCCCTGCCCCGCCCGCGGTTTCGCCGTCCTCACCATGCGGGTCGCGGCCGAAGAGGTGCTGCGCCGCTTCCTGCTGGAGTCCTCGGCGGAGCACACCCGGTCCCTGCCCAGCCGCGGTCCCTGCCTGCTGGTGCCGCGCACCGGAGCGTCCCTCAGCCCCGCCCGCCGGCGGACCCGGCTCGCGGCGATGCGCCTGGCCGACCGCTGGGCGACGGTCCCGCGCAGCCTCACCCAACTGGTCCTCGGCAGCTACATGGTCTGGGACGCCCGGCGCCAAGGGCTGTGCCGCACCTACTTCGCCGCCTCCTCCGGCGGTTCCGCGCCCTCCGTCGCCGCCGGCCGTTGAGAGGAACGAGACCATGACTCCCGTGGAGCTCGCTCCCGCCTTCTTCCTGGCAGCCGTCGTCATCCTGCTGACCTGCCGTCTGGTCGTCCTGGTGGCGGGCCGCTTCGGCCAGCCGCCGGTGGTCGGCGAGATGATCGCCGGGGTGCTGCTCGGCCCGTCACTGTTCGGACTGCTCGCCCCCGGGATCTCCGCCGAGATCTTCCCGCCGGAACTGAAACCGGTCCTGTACGTGGCCGGCCAGATCGGTCTGGTCACCCTGATGTTCGCCGCCGGATACGAGTTCCGGGCGCACGCCGGGCGGGGGCTGGCCGGCACGGCCGTCGCCGTCTCCTCGGCCGGGGTCGGAGTCCCGCTGGCGCTGGGCGTGGGACTGACCCTGGTGGCCCAGGGCCACGTCGGCATCTTCGTCGACGGGGTCTCGGTATGGGTGACGGCCGCGTTCGTCGGCGTCGCCCTGGCGATCACCGCCTTCCCGATGCTGGCCCGGATCATCACCGAACGGGGGCTGGCCGGCTCCCGGTTCGGTTCCCTCGCCCTGGCCTCCGGAGCCACCGACGACGCCGTCGCCTGGATCCTGCTCGCGGGGGTGCTGAGCGCGGCCTCCGGCGAGGCGGGCCCCGTCCTTACGGCGGTCGGCGGCTCCCTGCTGTTCGTGGCCGTCCTAATCCTGCTGGGACGCCGCCTGCTGGCATGGGTCGTGAACCGGCCGGGCCTCGGCGACGACACCCGGCTCCTGTTCACCGTCGCCGTGCTGTTCTGCGCCGCCTGGTTCACCGACATCATCGACCTGTACGCCGTGTTCGGGGCGTTCTGCGTCGGGATGGTCATGCCGCGCGCCGAGGCGTCCGAACGGCTCGTACGGACCACCCAGTCCGTGACCCAGGTCGTCTTCGTCCCGATGTTCTTCACCTACTCCGGCCTCAACACCCGGTTCGACGTCTTCTCCGACCCGTCCGTGATGGCCTTCGGGGCGGCCGCGGTCGTCCTTGCGGTGGCCGGCAAATTCGGCGGCTGCTGGGCCGCCGCCCGGCTGCGCGGCGAACCCGGCCCGGTGGCCGTACGGGTCGGAGCCCTGATGAACGCCCGCGGCCTGATGCAGCTGATCGCCCTCAACATCGGGCTGTCGGCCGGCATCGTCAACGACGAACTGTTCACCGCGCTGGTCCTCGTCGCCATGGTCACCACGATCATGACGGTTCCGGTGCTGAGCCTGCTGGACCGCCGGGACGCCGCCCGGGCGCGGACTTCCGACGAGACGATCTCTCAGAGCGAGAAGGCGGCGGTGACATGACGCTGAGCGGGGCACAGGCGCTGGTCGGCCAGTTGGAGCGGGAGGGCGTCCGCCATGTCTTCGGCGTGCCGGGTGTCCAGATCGACCACGTACTGGACGCCCTGGCCCGTGCCAGGGCCGCCGGAGGACCGATCGAGTACATCGCTGCCCGCCACGAGCAGGGCGCGGCTCACATGGCCGAGGCGTACGCCCGCACCAGCGGGCGGCCCGGCGTCTGCCTGGTGGTTCCCGGCCCCGGGGTGCTCAACGCCCTGCCCGCCGTGGCCACGGGCTACGCCTGCTCGTCGCCGATGCTGTGCGTGGCGGCCGACATCCCGTCGCCGCTGGCCGGCCGGGGTCTGGGCATGCTGCACGAACTGCCGGACCAGGACGGCGTCCTGGCCTCGCTCACCAAATGGTCCGGGCGGGCCGACACGCCGGCTCGGATTCCCGGACTCGTACGGGAGGCGATACGACAGTCACGGTCCGGCCGCCCGAGGCCGGTGGCTCTGACGATTCCGGCAGACGTACTGGCCGCGCGGGCGGAGGTGGATCTGGAGCGGGAAGGGCAGGCACCGGACGGCGACCGGACGGGCCGTCCCCGTGCGTCCGGCGGGCCGGAGTGGGCCGGGCAGCCACCGGACGACGGCCGGTCGGGCCGCGTTTGTGCGTTCGGGGGGCCGGAGCAGGACGCCCTGTCCGAGATCGCCGCGGTGTTACGGGCTGCTCGTCGGCCCCTGCTCTACGCAGGCGGCGGAGTGCTGGCCTCGCGGGCCGGCGCGGCGCTGATCGACCTGGCCGAGGAACTGTCGGCCCCGGTCGTCATGAGTCGCAATGCGGGTGGCGCCGTCCCGGCACACCACGGACTCGCCTTCTCCAGCCTTGCCGCACCCCGGCTGCTGCCCTTGGCGGACGCGGTACTGGTCGTCGGCAGCCGCTTCCTGACCCCTCGCGGGACGGCCGTACCGACTGCCCCCGACGCGACCGTCGCCCTGGTCAACGCGGACCCGGCCGACCTGGGCGCGCCCCGCCGGGCCGACCTCGCACTGTGCGCCGACGCCCGCGAAGCGCTCAAGGACCTGCGGGCCGCGCTGGTCCCCGCTCGGACGGCGACACCCCGATCGGGACGGCCGGAGCCCGGGTGGTCGCCCGGCGAACTGGCCGAGGTGCGCGTCTGGTGCGCACGGAAGGTCGAGAGCGTCGAACCGCAGTGGTCGTACGTGCGCGCACTGCGCGAGGCGATCCCGGACGACGGCTTCCTGGTCAACGAGCTGACCCAGGTGGGCTATCTGGCCGCCGTCGGCTACCCCGTCCACCATCCGGGAACCTTCCTCACCCCCGGCTACCAGGGCACCCTGGGCTACGGCTATCCCTCGGCGCTGGGCGTGAAGGTGGGCAACCCGGACCGGGCGGTCGTCTCCGTCAACGGGGACGGCGGGTTCTGCTGGAACATGCAGGAACTGGCGACCGCCCGCAAGTACGGCATCGGGGTGACCGCGGTGGTCTTCAACGACAACGCCTACGGCAACGTCCGGCGCATCCAGGCCGACGAGTTCGAGGGCCGCTTCATCGGCAGCGACCTGACCAGCCCTGACTTCGTGCGCCTTGCGGAGTCCTTCGGAGTCCCCGCCGTCCGGGCCGACACCCCGGCACGGCTCGCCGGAGCCCTCAAGGAATGCCTCACCGAACCGGGCCCCTCGCTGATCGAGGTACCGGTGACCGAGATGCCCAGCGCGTGGCCGCTGCTGCTCGGAGGCTCCCCCAGTTCGGTCCGGGACTGAGGCTTCCCACAGAGACCGAGGCTTCCCCACAGATCAGGAGCCCGCCGCCACGAACCCAGCACGCGTGCCGTCCGAGAGGACAGTCCGGGGTGTGGCCTTACCGCGACAGGGCGGCGGGTGGCCGGCCGTACGATGACAGGGCGGCGCGGGTGGCCGTACGGCGACGGCCGGCGGGTGGCCGTACTGCGTGATGCGCCGCGCCTAAGCTGGTCGCGACGGCAGGCACCGGTTGCCGGGAAGCAGGGCGCACGGCATGGATGACCAGGAAGAGGAGCTGGCCAAGGGACAGCGCGCGCACTGGCAGAGCACCTACGCCGCTCATCCCGGAATGTACGGCGAGCAGCCCTCCACCGCCGCCGTCCACGCGGCCGACGTCTTCCGTACGGCTGGGGCCAGGAAGGTGCTCGAGCTCGGAGCCGGACACGGCCGCGATGCTCTGTACTTCGCCCGCGAGGGCTTCACCGTCCACGCCACCGACTTCAGCCCCACCGGCCTCCGGCAACTGCGGCACGCCGCCCACGAGCAGGACGTCGCCGAACGGATCAGCACCATGGTGCACGACGTGCGCGAGCCGCTGCCCATGCCCAACGCCACCGTCGACGCGGTCTTCGCGCACATGCTGCTGTGCATGGCCCTGTCCACCGGGGAGATCCACGCCCTGGCCGACGAAATCCGGCGCGTGCTGCGTCCGGGCGGCACCTTCGTCTACACCGTCCGGCACACCGGCGACGCCCACTACGGCGCCGGCACCGCACACGGAGATGACATCTACGTGCACGGCGGCTTCGCCGTGCACTTCTTCCCCCGCGACCTGGTCGACAGTCTCGCCGAGGGCTGGACCCTGGATGAGGTCCACCCGTTCGAGGAGGGCGACCTGCCCCGCCGCCTGTGGCGCGTCACCCAGACCCTGCCCGGGTGAACAGCCAGCAGACGTCCGTCGCCGACGGGAGGCTGCGGAGACTGATGTCGGCGCGGCTGTCGGATGCGCGCGTACGCCGGTCAGTGGCCGCCGGTGAGCTCGCCGCTGAGTGTCTTGTGGATCCGGGCGCTGGGCTCGTTCAGCCCGATGATCTCGACGGTCTTGCCGCGCTGGGCGTACTTGGTCTCGATGGCGTCCAGGGCGGCGACCGAGGAGGCGTCCCATATGTGGGCGGCGGACAGGTCGACGACGACCCTGTCGGGGTCGTCGGCGTAGTCGAACCGGCCGACGAGGTTGTTGGAGGAGGCGAAGAACAGCTCGCCCGTGACCCGGTAGACGACGGTGGTGCCGTCGGGGTCGGTGACGGCGGTGACCTCGGCGAGGTGGGCGACGCGCTTGGCGAAGATGACCATCGCCGTGATCGAGCCGACGACCACGCCGATGGCGAGGTTGTGGGTGGCGACGACGCACGCGACGGTGATCGCCATGACGCTGATCTCCCCGGCGGGCATCCGCTTGAGCGTCTTCAGCGCGATGGAGTGCCAGTCGAAGGTGGCCACCGACCACCATGACCATCACCGCGACCAGCGTGGCCATGGGGATGTCGGAGACGACCGGCCCGAAGACGATGCACAGCACCATCAGGAACGCCCCGGCCAGGAACGTCGACAGCCGGGTGCGGGCGCCCGAGACCCGGACGTTGATCATCGTCTGGCCGATCATGGCGGATCCGCCCATGCCGCCGAAGAAGCCGGTGACGATGTTGGCGACGCCCTGCCCGACCGACTCACGGGTCTTGGAGGAGTGGGTGTGGGTGATGTCGTCGACCAGCTTCGCGGTCATCAGCGACTCCATCAGGCCGACCAGGGCCATCGCCAGCGCGTACGGGGCAACAGTGGTGAGCGTGTCCAGGGTGAAGGGCACGTCCGGCGGGACCGGCACCGGCAGCGCGGAGGGCAGGTCGCCCTTGTCTCCCACGGTCGGCACCGCGATGCCGGCCGCGACCGTGAGGACGGTGAGGATGACGATCGACACCAGCGGCGCCGGGATCACCGTGGTGACCTTCGGGAAGAACACCATCAGCGCCAGCCCGGCGCCGATGAGCGGATAGACGGGCCAGGGCACATCCGTCATTGCCGGTACCTGCGCCATGAAGATCAGCACAGCGAGGGAGTTGACGAAGCCGACCATCACGCTGCGCGGGACGAACCGCATCAGCTTCGCGACTCCGAGTGCGCCGAGGACGATCTGGAACACACCGGCGAGGATGACGGCCGCGACCAGGTAGCCGAAGCCGTGCTCTCGGTTCAGCGGGGCGATGACCAGGGCGACCGCGCCGGTGGCCGCGGAGATCATGGCCGGTCGGCCGCCGACGATCGCGATCGTCACGGCCATGGCGAACGAGGCGAACAGACCGATGGCCGGCTCGACCCAGGCGATGATCGAGAACGAGATCGCCTCCGGGATCAGCGCCAGCGCGACCACGAGTCCGGCCAGCACTTCGGTGCGCAGCACTTTGGCATCGGAGAGCCAGGACGGACGCCGGGAGCCACGCAGCCATGCGGCCGGGAAGAGTGCGGAGGATGACAAGACGGAGGGAACCTGTCGTGCTGGGGCACTCGGCATCACGGCGGGGCGCGCAGGGAGGTGTGGAGGGCCGGGGCGGCGATCCACGGGGTCCATGAGCGGCGGACCGAAGTCGCGGACCGAAGCAGCGGACCGAAGTCAGTGGGCAGCAGCGAATCGACCCGCAAGGGAATCTTGCGCTGCGAGTGGGCGAAGTGTCACGGCGGGAAGGCGGCGGCGGGCATCACGGACATGCGCACGCTCTCTCCCGCGGACATCGATCTTCGGCGGGGGCTTCGTCGGCCCCGACACGGCTCAGTGTGACGGGACGGCATCCCGCACCAGGGGAACGGGCACGGCAGGCGGCCGCCCCAACGCCCGGGCAACTCTACCCTAACGTTAGGGTAGAGATCGGCGGTGGCCAGTCGTCCGCGGCCGCAGCGGCAGGCGGCGGCAGATGGCGGCAGGTGGCGATCGACGGCGAGAGACAGCGACGGACGAGGAAGGCACCCCGCGTGAGCAGCGAGCACATGCAGATCGGCGAGGTCGCCGCACGGACCGAGCTGTCGCTGCGCACCATCCGGCACTACGAGGACACCGGCCTCGTCACCCCCTCCGCTCGCTCCCAGGGCGGCTTCCGCCTCTACACCGAGACCGACGTGGCCCGCCTGATGGTCATCCGCCGTATGAAGCCGCTCGGCTTCACCCTGGATGAGATGCGCGCCCTGCTCGACGCCACGGATCGTCTGGACTCGGGCGAGGAACTGCTGCCCGGGGAGCGCGAGGAACTGCTGAAGCGCATACAGGGCTTCGAGCAGGCCGCACAGCAGCGGGTCGAGGATCTGCGCACCCAGCTGGCCCGTGCCGAGGAGTTCGCGGCCACGCTGGCGGCGCGCCTCACCCCGGCATCCGCACCCTGACACGGCCGACTGAAGCCGCTGCGCGTCGATGCGGTTGCGGAGTGGCGACCCGGATGAAGGCCCGGGTGACGGCCCGGGTGCTGACCTGCGACGAACTGCTCGCGGTGAGAGGCGAATTGGTTGGCGCGTTGGCGCGTCGGCGCGTTGTGGCGTTGGTGGATCGGTGAGTCGGCGCGCGAGAAGGCAGGCGTCAGCGGCCTGGTGACTCGGCCCGCCTGATCGGCCGGCTGTTCTGCCGCAACGCTCAACCCGTCGCCGCGAGAGACGACTGGTTCCGCCATGGCAACGATCTTGAGACAACCCGTAACCCGCTGAGCAGTCCGAGGTTGGTAGCGACGGGGCCTTGTCGCCGGTGGTCGCTCCGGTCGGCCTGTCGGCCCGGCCCCTCGTGCCCAAATCCCGTGAGTTTTCGAGAGTCTTCGAGTGAACGCTCGCGGGGTTTCGTATGTCGGGTCGGGCGAGGACGTCGGGAACGGCCTGCCCTTGGACTGCGGGAGAACAGGGAGCCGTGGCTGTGAAGAGGCGTGCGGTTGGGGTGGCGGCGAGGGCTGCGTGTGAAGGGGGTGCCGCTGTGGTCGGACTTGTGGTCAAAGCTGTAGGGATCACAGCGTCCGCTGGAGACACCGCCGGGATTGTGCTGGGAGAAGCGGCCGGGGTCGGGACTGGGAGGCCGTGGTGACCGGGCTTGGCCAGGCTGGTGCGGATGCGGATGCGGATGGGCTTGAGGGGGCTGCCGAGACCCATGCTGCCGAGGAGGCATCCGAGGGGGTGCACTTTGTGCACGAGGGGATTCTGCGGCGACAGTCGCTGCGCGAGTCGACGGCGCGTACCTACGCCCGCGCCCTGCCGATCGTGCCGGTGCGAGCACGTGGGCTGACCATCGAGGGCGCGGACGGCCGCCGCTACCTGGACTGTCTCTCGGGCGCGGGGACCCTGGTACTCGGCCACAACCACCCCGTCGTCCTGGAAGCGATCCGCAAGGTCCTCGACTCGGGTGCCCCGCTGCACGCCGTCGACCTCGCGACCCCCGTCAAAGACGCCTTCGTCACCGAACTGTTCCGCACCCTGCCGCCCGGGCTCGCCGACCGCGCGCGGGTCAGGTTCTGCGGGCCGGCCGGCACGGACGCGGTGCAGGCCGCGTTCCAACTCGTCCGATCGGCGACGGGACGCGACGGCATGCTCGCCTTCACCGGCGCCCACCACGGCACGATCACCGGGGCGCTCGAAGCGCCCGGAGGCGCCGTCGACTCGCGGATCGCCCACCTGCCCTACCCCCAGGACTACCGCTGTCCTTTCGGCGTCGGGGGCGCGCGCGGTGCCGAACTCGCCGGCCGGTGGGCCGAGTCCGTCCTTGACGCCCCCAAGTCGGGGCTGCCGCTGCCTGCCGGGATGATCCTCGAACCCGTCCAGAGCGAGGGCGGTGTGCTCCCCGCGCCCGACGCGTGGATGCGACGCATGCGCAAGATCACAGCCGCTCGGTCCGTCCCGCTGATCGCCGACGAGATCCGGACGGGCGTCGGGCGCACCGGTGCTTTCTGGGCCGTGGACCACAGCGGCGTCACACCCGACGTGATGATCCTCTCCAACGCCATCGGCGGCAGCCTGCCTCTGGCCGCCCTGGTGTACCGGGACGACCTCGACGCCGGGGAGCCCGGCACCCCCGCGGACACGTTCCCGGGCAACCAACTGGCCATGGCCGCGGGCGCGGCGACGCTGTGCTACGTCCGCGAAAACAGTCTCGCGGAGCGGGCCGGGACGCTCGGCTCCCGCATGCTCAGTCAACTCCGGGCGCTTGCACGGGAGTTCTCCATCGTCGGCGATGTCCGGGGCCGGGGTCTGATGGTCGGGCTTGAACTTGTCGAGGCTGAGGGCGATTTCGGCACCGCTCGGGCCGAGGCTGGGACTGGACTGGGGGCGGTGGTTGGGACTCGGGCTGCAGGTGGGGCCTCGCTCGGGGCTCAGGTCAGCCTTGGTGGTTCCGATGGTTGTGGTGTGGGCACCTTCGCGGGTGCGGGTGCGGGTGCGGGTGCGGGTGCGGGTGCGGGTGCCGGAGCGGGTGCGGGGCGCGTTGGTGGTGGGGTGCCGTCGACCGGCTTGGGGAGTGTCGGAGCCGGTCGCCCTGTTGGAAGCCCGCGTCCTGCCGCCCCCCACCTCGCTGCTGCCGTCCAACGGGAGTGCCTGTGCCGCGGTCTGATCGTCGAACTGGGCGGCCGTCACACGAGCGTCGTACGGCTGCTCCCACCCCTGACGATCACCGACGAACAAGCGACAGCGGTACTGGACCGACTGGCCGACGCGGTGGAGGCAGTGGCCCGGAACCAGGCCCGGGGGGAGCAGACGCACCCACAGCGACCACAGCAGCCACGACGCCCACAGCACCCACAGCCCGGCCGACCCGGCGACCGCGCCGAGCGGGCGGGGTAGCCCAGTGGCCGTGCCCCGCGAGTTCTGACGCCCACACGCCCACACAGGAACCCTCCTCTCACCCATCACCGCCGAGATCCTCCCTGAACATCTCTGACCTCCAGCCCCGTCACACGACTTGCTGAACACCCCAGCCGGACGCACGCCTTACCGCACCACGGAGCCGATTCACCTCGGCCGCACGAGCCAGAACCACCCCGAGGAGCACTGCCTTGAACACCACCTCCGCACCCGGCGGCCGTGCCCACCCCCACACCGACGGCTCCTCCGGCGGCCAGAACTCCTCGCATCCACAACCGGCGCCAACCACCACACGGACCGCCCACCAGTGGCGGGAGGCCTCGGTGGAGGGAAGCGGAGCGACCGCGGTGCCGGCGGAAGAGGTTCCGACACAGGTAGGGCGCAGCCCCGAGACCGCGTGGCTACGCGGCGGTGCCACCGACCTCCTGGAGCATGCCGATCCGCACACGGTGGCTGAGGCCGCGGCCGTGGAAAACCTGTTGCGCTGCTGGGTACGCGAAACCAACCTCCCCGCACCCGACAACGGCACCCTCTGCATCCCCCTTCCCGCCAGCGGCACAGCTCTCCTCGCTTCCGTCCACTACTGGTCTCCGACAGGCTGGCACCGCTTCGGCCTCCCGTTCCTCGCCTACGCCCCCGATGACGCTCCACCGGCCGACGCGATCACGGTCGCCGCCCTGCTCACGCGCGAGACGTCCAGCGGAGGAAACCCCACCGACAGGCCCACTCAGACCGCCATCCAGCAGACGCCGCACACTGTGGACTCGGCAGAGCCCACCGCCGCCCTGTCGGCTCAGCCGACCGAGTCGACGCGCCCGGGCCCCACCACGGCCTCGCCAGCACCGGGCCAAGCCCCTCCCGGAACCACTGAGGCCGCCTCCGAGGCCGCAACAACTGCCTCCAGCGCAGAGACGACTACCTCGGAGACCGACGCTCACGTCCCCGTGACCAGCACAGTCACCTCCGATGCCGGCGCTGAAGTCCTCCCGACCCACGCTTCTCCCCAGGCACCCCCCGCTCTCGCCCCGGCCGGTGCCGGTGTTGATCTCGTCGCACGCGTGGCCGACTCCGTTCGCCGAACCGCCGCCTTCGTCACCGAGCGACGGAAACACCCTGCCGACGCCCCCGACCTCTTTCTCGCCGCCGAACAGGCCCTCGTGCTCGGACATCCGTTGCACCCGACCCCGAAGAGCCGCGAGGGTCTCTCCGAAGCCGAAGCACGGCTGTACTCGCCGGAGGTGCGCGGTTCCTTCCCGCTGCACTGGTTGGCTGTAGCTCCCTCCGTACTGGCCACCGACTCGGCCTGGACCGAACGAGGCCGCCCGATTTCCGCGCCCCAGCTCACCGCACGGCTCGCAGGAGCCGGGCTCCCACTGCCCGACGGCCACACCGCTCTACCTCTGCATCCCTGGCAGCTGCGCGAGATCCTGCACCGCCCCGAGACCACGGCCCTGCTCGACGCGGGACTGCTCCAGGACCTCGGCACGCACGGCTCCCCATGGCACCCCACCTCCTCCGTTCGCACCGTCCACCAGTCCGGCGCCCCCGCCATGCTCAAGCTGTCCCTGGGCCTGAGCATCACCAACTCCCGCCGAGAGAACCTCCGCAAGGAACTCCACCGCGGTGTAGAGGTCCACCGGCTGCTCCGCAGCGGCGTGTCCAAGCAATGGCAGGCAGCCCACCCGGGATTCGACATCGTCCGCGATCCCGCCTGGATCGCCGTCGACGGGCCGGACGGAAACGCCGTGCCCGGGCTCGACGTGATGATCCGGCACAACCCGTTCAGCCCCGAGGACGATGTCTCCTGCATCGCCGGACTCGTCTCGCCCCGACCCCACGTCCCACCAGGCGCCGCCGACGGCCATCGGCACCTCGACCGGCCGGCCTTGCGGTCCCGGCTGGCCGAGGTGGTCACACGCCTCGCCGACCGGACCGGCCGTCCCCGTGGCGCCGTCGCCGCCGAGTGGTTCCTGCGCTACCTCGAACAGGTCGTACGCCCGGTGCTGTGGCTGGACGCGGAAGCGGGAATCGCCCTGGAGGCACACCAGCAGAACACATTGCTCCTGCTGGACGGTGGCGGCTGGCCCGCCGGCGGTCGCTACCGCGACAACCAGGGCTACTACTTCCGCGAGTCCCGGCGCGCGGAACTCGATGCCCGGCTGCCCGGCATCGGCGAGCACAGCGACACCTTCGTCTCCGACGAGGTGACCGACGAACGATTCGCGTACTACCTCGCGATCAACAACGTCCTCGGTCTCATCGGAGCGTTCGGCTCTCAGCGCCTCGCCGACGAGCGGCTTCTGCTCGCCGCCTTCCGTGGCTTCCTCGCCGATGTTGCCTCGGGGCCCGCTCGACTGCGCACCACACTGCCCACCCGCCTGCTCGACTCACCGGTCCTACGCTGCAAGGCCAACCTTCTGACCCGCCTCCACGGCCTCGACGAACTCGTCGGCCCAGTGGACACCCAGTCCGTCTACGTCACCATCACGAACCCCCTTCATTGCTGACCGCCGCCTGACCAACGCCGACGACTTTCATTCATGACCGACACGCGTGACCGCCGCCAACCCCTTTCCCGCGAGGAACATGACGCCGTGAGCCCGGACAGCGAGGACACGCTGGAGCTGCGCCTGCCCGATGAACTCATCGCACTCCTCGAGAAGGAGAATGAGAGGACCGGCGACAACCCGGTCCGGGACCAGCCCGCGGATATGGCACCGCCCGCCGGCGCCCCACCAGCAGGCGACGATCTGATCGACCAGGTTGCGGACTGGGGGCCGACCGCGACCCCTGCGGGCGTGTTCCATCTGGTTCCCGTACGCATCGAGCGGGACCTGTCGCTTGTCAGCCGCTGGATGAACGACCCCGCCGTCGCAGAGTTCTGGGAGCTGGCCGGACCCCGGTCCGTCACGGAGGACCACCTGCTCGCCCAACTCGTCGGCGACGGACGCAGCGTTCCGTGCCTCGGGGTGCTGGAGGACACACCGATGAGCTACTGGGAGATCTACCGGGCAGACCTCGATCCGCTGGCACGCCACTATCCCGCTCGACCTCACGACACCGGCATCCACCTTCTTATGGGCGGTGCCGCCGACCGTGGGCGAGGGCTCGGCAGCACGCTCTTGCGAGCCGTCGCCGATCTGGTGCTCGACAAGCGGTTCTCCTGTACCCGCGTGGTCGCGGAACCCGACCTTCGCAACATCGCCTCCATCGCCGCCTTTCTGAGTGCAGGATTCGGCTTCGCCGCCGAGGTCGACCTGCTCACCAAGCAGGCCGCCCTCATGATCCGAGACCGGCACCTGCGCCATGTGTTGTAACGCCACGTCGCAGCGTCATCACTTTTGGTACACCGCCCGCGCCGATCCGGTTCCCACTCGCGCCACACGGATTTCCAGCCGAGCCGACATTCGCCGTATCCGTGTCCGGCGAGCGCCGTAGCCCAGCCGATTTCCACCAGCGCCGAGCCCAGCCCTTGACGCCACCACGCCGCCATCGAACAGAACCGAAGTGATCCAGGCCATCAAACGAGCCACCGCGAACCCGAACGTGCCTGCCCCGGACCCGACCGAAGCGATCCGATCCACGCCTGAGCAGCACTCGGTCTTGATCCCGCCCCTCACCACCGCCTTGATCGCCCATTTGTCAGTGCCGCGCCGTAGGGTGGTCGCGCTATGACGAAGCCCTCACTCCCCGAACTCCTGCATGCTGCCGTCACTGCCGTCGGCGGCACGGAGCGCCCAGGCCAGGTGACCATGGCCGAAGCCGTCGCGGGCGCGATCGACGACAGCTCCCATCTCCTGGTGCAGGCCGGCACCGGCACCGGAAAGTCGCTGGGCTACCTCGTGCCCGCGCTCGCGCACGGGGAGCGCGTGGTCGTGGCGACCGCCACTCTCGCCCTGCAGCGTCAGCTCGTGGAGCGAGACCTGCCGCGCACGGTCGATGCACTGCACCCGCTGCTGCGCCGCCGCCCGGAGTTCGCGATGCTCAAGGGCAGATCGAACTACCTGTGTCTGCACCGGCTCCACGAGGGCGTCCCGCAGGACGAGGAAGAGGGCCTCTTCGACCAGTTCGAGGCGGCCGCGCCCACCAGCAAACTGGGCCAGGACCTGCTGCGCATGCGTGACTGGGCGGACGAGACCGAGACCGGCGACCGCGACGACCTCACACCCGGCGTCTCCGACCGCGCCTGGTCCCAGATCTCGGTTTCCTCACGGGAATGCCTGGGGGCCTCGAAGTGCGCCTACGGTGCCGAGTGCTTCGCCGAGATGGCCCGCGAGCGCGCCAAGCTCTCCGAGGTCGTCGTCACCAACCACGCGCTGCTCGCCATCGACGCCATCGAGGGCGCCCCGGTCCTCCCGCAGCACGAGGTGCTGATCGTCGACGAGGCGCACGAACTGGTCTCCCGGGTCACCGGAGTCGCCACCGGTGAGCTCACCCCGGGCCAGGTCAACCGCGCGGTGCGCCGCGCGGCCAAGCTCGTCAACGAGAAGGCCGCCGATCAGCTCCAGACCGCCGCCGAGGGCTTCGAGCGGCTGATGGAACTCGCCCTCCCCGGCCGCCTGGAGGAGATCCCGGAGGACCTCGGCTACGCGCTGATGGCCCTCCGTGACGCTTGCCGCACTGTGATCTCCGGGATCGGCGCCACCCGCGACAAGTCCGTCCAGGACGAGGACGCGGTCCGCAAGCAGGCGCTGGCCTCGGTGGAGAGCGTGCACGACGTGGCGGAGCGGATCACGAACGGCTCGGAGTGGGACGTCGTCTGGTACGAGCGTCACGATCGCTTCGGCGCTTCTCTGCGCGTGGCCCCGATGTCGGTCTCGGGCCTGCTGAGGGAGAAGCTCTTCGCCGACCGTTCGGTGGTCCTGACGTCCGCGACCCTGAAGCTGGGGGGTGACTTCAACGGCGTCGGTGCGTCCCTGGGCCTCGCCCCCGAGGGCACGGAGGGCGAGGACGTCCCGCAGTGGAAGGGCATCGATGTCGGCTCGCCCTTCGACTACCCCAAGCAGGGCATCCTGTACGTCGCGAAGCACCTGGCCCGCCCGGCGCGGGACGGCGACCGCACGGACATGCTCGACGAACTCACCGAGCTGATCCAGTCGGCCGGCGGTCGCACTCTGGGGCTGTTCTCCTCGATGAGGGCGGCTCAGCTGGCCGCGGAGGAGCTGCGCTCCCGCATCCCCGCGTTCCCCATCCTCCTCCAGGGCGAGGAGACACTCGGCGAACTGATCAAGAATTTCGCGGCCGATCCCAAGACATGCCTCTTCGGCACGCTGTCGCTCTGGCAGGGCGTCGACGTCCCGGGCCCCAGCTGTCAGCTGGTCGTCATGGACAAGATCCCGTTCCCGAGGCCGGACGATCCGCTGATGAGCGCCCGCCAGAAGGCGGTGGAGGACGCGGGCGGGAACGGCTTTATGGCGGTCGCCGCCACCCACGCGGCGCTGCTCATGGCCCAGGGCGCCGGTCGCCTCGTACGGGCTTCGGGGGACCGCGGTGTTGTCGCCGTACTGGACCAGCGTCTGGCGACGGCCCGGTACGGGAGCTATCTGAAGGCTTCGTTGCCCGACTTCTGGTACACGACGGACCGAAATCAGGTCCGGAGGTCGCTGGCCGCGATCGATGCGGCGGCGAAGAAGGCGGAAGCGGAAGCCACGGCAGAGTGATCGGGCGTTGGCCTGTCCCCTCGCAGGGACAGGCCAACGCCCGATCAAAGTCCCCGCGTCACCAGGGATCGCACAGCGCAGGGCCCCGGAACCGGCGCAGGGGTCCCGGGGCCCGGTCAGGGGGCCGGCTCTACGAGCCGGCCGCCGCAGCCGTCACACGCGCCGCAGCACTGCCACCACCTTGCCGAGGATGGTCGCGTCGTCGCCGGGAATCGGCTCGTAGGCGGAGTTGTGCGGGAGGAGCCAGACATGGCCGTCCTCGCGCTTGAAGCGCTTGACGGTCGCCTCGCCGTCGAGCATCGCGGCGACGATGTCACCGTTCTCGGCGACCGGCTGACGGCGAACCGTGACCCAGTCTCCGTCGCAGATCGCGGCCTCGATCATCGAGTCGCCGACGACCTTGAGGACGAACAACTCACCGTCGCCGACCAGCTGGCGGGGGAGAGGGAAGACGTCCTCGACCGACTCCTCCGCGAGGATCGGGCCACCTGCGGCGATGCGGCCGACCAGCGGGACGTACGACGCGGCCGGCTTGCCTGCGGTGTCGGTGGGCTGCGCCGAGGATGCCTGGTCGGATCCGCGCACCTCGTAGGCGCGCGGGCGGTGCGGGTCGCGGCGCAGGAAGCCCTTGCGCTCCAGGGCCATCAGCTGATGAGCGACCGACGACGTGCTGGACAGACCGACCGCTTGGCCGATCTCCCGCATCGACGGCGGGTAGCCACGCCGCTGCACGGAGTCCCGGATGACCTCGATCACCCGCCGCTGCCGGTCGGTGAGCCCCGAGCTGTCCGCCCGGATGCCCGGAGGTCGGCCCGGCAGGGAGCGCTTGTGCCCCTCGGGATTCATGGCTTCGTTCATCGCATGCACCGGCTCGAGTCGGCCCTGGGAGCGGTCCTGGGCAGTGATGGTGGCACTGTCTGCGGTGGTGGTCACGTCGGCCCCTCTCGATGGTCTCCCTGCTGGACAACGGTAGTTGCTTTCGAAAGGTTGCGCCAAACACACGTTCGAGTGAAAAAGTGCGAATAGCCTGACTTGATCTTGTGCCCGGGTGTATGGCTGACGCGGCGCTCAGCAGACATAAGCGCTCATTGTTGTACTCTTCACCGCCGGAGTGGCGACCTCGTGGGTGCCGTCCCAGTCTGCCATCCGCCTTCCCGCCGACCGGGAACGGGCCCCCATCTGCGCGGGAACCCCACGCGCCCTCCCTGTGGCGCCCACGGTATCTCCGCATGTGTCGCAGCGGTACGTCTGTGCGGCCCGTGTACCGGAGCTGCGGTACGGGCGCGTGGCACATGCCAATGCTCGCGGGACACGCGCGTACGGCGTGTATGTATGGGCCAATCCCCACATGTAGTGGTTGGATTGCAGCAGCAGCCCAGAAGTTGTGGTCCCCTGGGTCTTCGAGCCCTCGGCCATCGCCTATGCTTGGGGCTGCTTCAAGGGGCAGGAGAGGTCTCTTGAGGCTGTTGAGTCTGCTGTGAGGAGGGTTCGGAGTTATGCACTGCCCCTTCTGCAGGCACCCCGACAGCCGCGTCGTCGACAGTCGTACGACCGACGACGGCACGTCGATCCGCAGGCGCCGCCAGTGTCCTGACTGCTCCCGTCGTTTCACGACCGTGGAGACGTGCTCACTCATGGTGGTCAAGCGGTCCGGAGTCACCGAGCCTTTCAGCCGTACCAAGGTCATCAATGGCGTGCGCAAGGCATGCCAGGGGCGGCCTGTCACCGAGGACGCGCTCGCCCAACTCGGCCAACGGGTCGAGGAAGCGGTGCGCGCCACCGGAAGCGCCGAGCTGACCACCCACGACGTGGGGCTGGCCATACTCGGCCCGTTGCAGGAGCTCGATCTCGTCGCCTATCTGCGATTCGCCTCCGTCTACCGGGCGTTCGACTCGCTCGAGGACTTCGAGGCGGCCATCGCGGAACTCAGGGAACAGCCGGGACACCCCGCCGCGGACGACGACGACCGCGAAGATGCTGTCGCGGGGAGCCAGGAAGACGATCGCGGGTCCACGGGGACTGCTCAGGTCCCCGAGCCCGCGCATTCCGCCGACTGACGGCGGGCCGGAACCGGGAGAAGGCCCCGGGGCCGGCCGGGCGGCGGCGGACGAAGACTTGCTGCGGGCGACAAGCGAGTGGTGCCCGCAGCACCAGACACACCACCGTGCCACGGGAACATCGTGGCATTTCAGGGCGTTTTTGCCTGTACAGGGAGGCGGCATGACAGAGACGGCGAGCGGTCCGGCACGGAGTTCCCGCGCCAAGGGCACCAAGGCGACCAAGGGGCTGCGCATCGAGCGCATCCACACCACCCCCGGCGTGCATCCGTACGACGAGGTGTCCTGGGAGCGCCGTGACGTCGTCATGACCAACTGGCGCGACGGCTCGGTCAATTTCGAGCAGCGTGGCGTCGAGTTCCCCGACTTCTGGTCGGTGAACGCGGTCAACATCGTCACCAGCAAGTACTTCCGCGGTGCCGTGGGCACCCCGCAGCGCGAGGTGAGCCTCAAGCAGCTCATCGACCGCATCGTGAAGACGTACCGGAAGGCCGGCGAGGACTACAAGTACTTCTCCTCGCCCGCCGACGCGGAGATCTTCGAGCACGAGCTGGCGTACGCCCTCCTGCACCAGATCTTCAGCTTCAACAGCCCCGTCTGGTTCAACGTCGGTACGCCCCAGCCCCAGCAGGTCTCGGCCTGCTTCATCTTGTCCGTCGACGACTCCATGGAGTCGATCCTCGACTGGTACAAGGAAGAGGGCATGATCTTCAAGGGCGGCTCCGGCGCCGGCCTGAACCTCTCCCGCATCCGCTCCTCCAAGGAGCTGCTCTCCTCCGGCGGCAACGCCTCCGGGCCGGTCTCCTTCATGCGCGGCGCCGACGCCTCGGCAGGAACGATCAAGTCGGGCGGCGCCACCCGTCGCGCCGCCAAGATGGTCATCCTCGACGTCGACCACCCGGACATCGAGGGCTTCATCGAGACCAAGGTGAAGGAAGAGGTGAAGATCCGCGCCCTGCGTGACGCGGGCTTCGACATGGACCTGGGTGGCGACGACATCACGTCCGTCCAGTACCAGAACGCCAACAACTCGGTCCGGGTGAACGACGAGTTCATGAAGGCGGTCGAGGAGGGCGGCAAGTTCGGCCTGCGCGCCCGCATGACCGGCGAGGTCATCGAAGAGGTCGACGCCAAGACCCTGTTCCGCAAGATGGCCGAGGCGGCCTGGGCCTGTGCCGACCCCGGCATCCAGTACGACGACACCATCAACGCCTGGCACACCTGCCCGGAGTCGGGCCGCATCAACGGCTCCAACCCGTGCAGCGAGTACATGCACCTGGACAACACGTCCTGCAACCTCGCCTCGCTGAACCTGATGAAGTTCCTCAAGGACGACGGCAAGGGCACCCAGTCCTTCGAGGTCGAGCGCTTCGCGAAGGTCGTCGAGCTCGTCATCACCGCGATGGACATCTCCATCTGCTTCGCGGACTTCCCGACCCAGAAGATCGGCGAGAACACCCGCGCCTTCCGCCAGCTCGGCATCGGCTACGCCAACCTCGGCGCCCTGCTGATGGCGACCGGCCACGCGTACGACTCCGACGGCGGCCGCGCCCTCGCCGGCTCCATCACCTCCCTGATGACGGGCACGTCGTACAAGCGCTCCGCCGAACTCGCCGCGGTCGTCGGCCCGTACGACGGCTACGCCCGCAACGCCCAGCCGCACCTGCGCGTCATGAAGCAGCACTCCGACGCCAACACCAAGGCCGTCCGCATGGACGACCTGGACTCGCCGATCTGGGCCGCCGCCACGGAGGCCTGGCAGGACGTGCTGCGTCTCGGCGAGAAGAACGGTTTCCGTAACTCCCAGGCGTCCGTCATCGCCCCGACCGGCACCATCGGTCTGGCGATGTCCTGCGACACCACGGGTCTTGAGCCCGACCTCGCCCTGGTCAAGTTCAAGAAGCTGGTCGGCGGCGGTTCGATGCAGATCGTCAACGGCACCGTCCCGCAGGCCCTGCGCCGCCTGGGTTACCAGGAGGAGCAGATCGAGGCGATCGTCGCCCACATCGCCGACCACGGCAATGTGATCGACGCCCCGGGCCTCAAGCACGAGCACTACGAGGTCTTCGACTGCGCGATGGGCGAGCGCTCCATCTCCGCGATGGGCCACGTCCGCATGATGGCCGCGATCCAGCCGTGGATCTCCGGTGCACTCTCCAAGACGGTCAACCTGCCGGAGTCGGCGACCGTCGAAGACGTCGAAGAGGTCTACTTCGAGGCCTGGAAGATGGGCGTCAAGGCGCTCGCCATCTACCGCGACAACTGCAAGGTCGGCCAGCCGCTCTCCGCCAAGACCAAGGAGAAGGAGAAGGTCGAGGTCACGGAGAAGGCAGAGGCGACCATCCGCGAGACGGTCGAGAAGATCGTCGAGTACCGCCCCGTCCGCAAGCGCCTCCCGAAGGGCCGTCCCGGCATCACCACGTCCTTCACGGTCGGCGGCGCCGAGGGCTACATGACGGCCAACTCCTACCCGGACGACGGCCTGGGCGAGGTCTTCCTGAAGATGTCGAAGCAGGGCTCGACCCTCGCCGGCATGATGGACGCTTTCTCGATCGCCGTCTCCGTCGGCCTCCAGTACGGCGTGCCGCTGGAGACGTACGTCTCGAAGTTCACGAACATGCGCTTTGAGCCCGCCGGCATGACGGACGACCCGGACGTGCGGATGGCGCAGTCGATCGTCGACTACATCTTCCGCCGCCTGGCGCTCGACTTCCTGCCCTTCGAGACGCGCTCCGCGCTCGGCATCCACTCCGCCGAGGAGCGCCAGCGCCACCTGGAGACGGGTTCGTACGAGCCGTCCGACGACGAGATGGACGTCGAGGGCCTGGCCCAGTCGGCACCGCGTGCCCAGGAGCTGAAGGCCGTCGCCACGCCGAAGGCCGAGGTCGAGGTGGCCAAGCCCGCCCCGCAGCAGGCCCACACCAGCGCCGAGCTGGTGGAGATGCAGCTGGGCATCCAGGCCGACGCCCCGCTGTGCTTCTCCTGCGGTACGAAGATGCAGCGAGCCGGGTCCTGCTACATCTGCGAGGGGTGCGGCTCGACCAGCGGTTGCAGCTGACACTGGGCGGAACTGCGTCGAGGGCAACACCCGGCAAACGCTCACCTGACAAGTAGTCCCTGATGAGAGGGGCGTCAGCCTCGCGCTGACGCCCCTCCCGCGTAGCGGCCTTCCCTGGGGAGACATCAGCCGCTCAAGCGCCCGCACCAATGTTGCATCCAGCGCAACCGCCCTACAGGCCCCCTGTGAGGGTGGTTGACGAGAAGCACCGATCCGGGCGCCGTCTACCGAAGGGGGCTTGTTGTCACGGCGCTGCGATGGCACGCTCGTGGGCGTGATCAAGAGAATCGAGTCCTCTGCTCGCCTGTGAGCGAGACACCCGGAATGGGACTGCCCGGAGATCAGACAACGCTGTTCGGCCACGCGCTCCGACTGCATCGGCTGTCGCCGGACAAGCCCCTGCCACGCGAAGGCGAGCCGTATCCCTATGAGGGACGGCGCCGAGGTGGACCTCGCCCGAAAGCGCCGCGCGACCGCAAGCTGGTGGGAGCCGATGTCGCCCGGATCCTCGACGAGCACTTCGCCGATCCGGACGCTGTGCCGAGTGCGCTGAACGACCGCTTCCATGACGTCTACGTGCCGATTCACCCCATCGAGCACATCGTCACCGCCGCCGGCATGGCTGGGGAAGTCCGCGCACGGGAAGTCGGTCGGTGGCTGGTGCGGCACGCGACCGATACGTCCGCCGTCACGGTCGGGTTGGCCTTGCTCGCTGCCGTGGGCACGGTGGACGACATCCCTCTGATCCAGATCATCGGACTGCTCTCCTGTACCTTCGGCCCGCTCGCAGCACGGGGCCTTGAGCGCTTGCCCGGCGGTGCGGATGCACTGATCTGGCTGGCGGAGCGGGTGACCGGCTGGGGCAGGGTTTACATCGTGGAGGCTCTGTGCCGGCTCGTGGAGGGTGACCCGATCGTCCGACCCTGGCTGTTGCGGAGGGCGGCCGACGGCGACTTCCTGAACGGCTACTTCGTGGGCGAGCGCTACTTCGCCGCGGCGACGATCGCCCAATACCTGACCAATGAGACACCGATCGGCACCGACGATCCTGGCTCGAAGGCGGGTTGGGAACGAGGCCGAGCTGCGTACCTCGCGCTGCTCGACAAGGAGGACTGGTGTGCCACAGCGCGTGAAGGACTCGCTGCCGAGGATGGCCGGATCACGTGGCTGTCCGACTCTGTGGCATCGGAGCTCAAACTGAGGGCCTTCCAGCACGACAGGGCGAGAGCTGAGGAATAGCGCGTGCCAGGAACAAGTGCTCTCCACCGGACCCTCGGCATCCCTTGGGTGTGAACCCACGGTCAGGGCGGTGGCGCCGATTCCCGGCGCCACCGCCCTGGACCTCGCTACGCGTGGCGCGCCCGCCCCATCGTTGCCGTGAACGTCGACGGGTCGTCCTCGAAGCCTTGGACGCCGGGATGGAAGTCCCAGGTACCGGACCCTTCGCGCACGAGCTCCGCGACCGTCGCCGCTGTTGCCCCCAGAATGTCGCCGAAGTTGTCCTCGGCCAGGACGGTGTAGCCCTCACGGATACGGAGCGCCGGATTGATCACACTGACGAAAGTGCGGTGCTCGGAGCGCTGTTGGATGATGACGCCGACGACCACGCGCGCGTAGCGGGCGTCCAGCCGGTCCAGCTCGACCGTCATGACCTCGTCCCAACCGAAGCCCTTGCCGTCCTTGCTGTCGCGGTTGAGGTAGATGGTGCCGTCGGGGGAGCGGCTGTCGAAGTGCACTACATACGCGGGATCCCCGTACGGATCGCTCGCCAGGTAGGTGGCGGCGACGACGTCCAGATCGGTGGGCGGCCGTCCCGCCGGACTCGGGTCCCACTTCAGGGCGATCTCGACCTTGCGGATGCCCTTCTTGAGGCCGTTCACCAGACTTCCCCTTCCCCCAGTGGTGCCGCCCGAACTGCCGGGCAGACAAGGCAGATTGCCCATCCTGCCACGCGCGCCCGTGCACTTGGGGGCGAGCTCTCCGCCCGAGGGTGACCGACGCCACGCTCCGTGGCCTTACGATGGCGCGGTGCTGGTCAAGTGGATTCGCTGCACCGTGGTGGACCGCCGCGGTTTCGAGCGGGGGCAGCGAAAGTGGGCGGGGCTTCTGGGGGAGCCGGGGTTTCGGGGGCAGGGTGGTGGCTGGAGCCGGGGACGGCAGGGTGTGGCGCACATCTTCGCCTTCTGGGAGAGCCGTGCCTTCTACGACTCCTTCATGGCTCGCTCCCACGACCGCCTGGCGGCAGCACAGTCGGGCACCTTCAAGGACAGCCAGGTCAAACTGTTCGACTACCGCTTCGACGTGAAGACCGGCTTCGAACCGCGGTTCTCGGACGCCGACCTGGTACGGGTCGCCCACTGCCGCGTTCACGAGGAGCGAGCCGAGCACTTCACACTGATGCAGGAGAAGGTCTGGAACCCGGCGATGGCCGGTTCCCCCGGCATGATCCGCGGACTGTTCGGAGAGGCGCCGGGAAACGAGTTCCTGGTGCTGTCGATGTGGCTGTCGGCCGCCGAACACGGCAAGTACCGCACCGAGCGCGTGGAGCGCCTGGCCCTGCGGGCCCAGATCGAGGCGGACGTAGTCGCCCTCACGGGCGACATTGTCCAGCTCGAACCGAGCTGGACGGTTTGACGTCCGCACCTGTTACTCGTGCGTCTTACCGTGGCTCTTGGTGCCGGAAGATGTGACCTACGCTGTATGGAGGCCGTACGAGTGCTCGATCGGCCCTCAACCGATCTAGGGTTTTGGCATGGCACGACCACGGCGCATCGTCCTTGTTCGACACGGCGAGTCAACGGGCAATGTTGATGACACCGTGTACGAGCGCGAACCCGACCACTCCCTGGGCCTGACCGGCCAGGGCTGGCAGCAGGCCGAGGAGACGGGCAAGCGGTTGCGCGAGGTGTTCGGCCGCGAGCGCGTCAGTGTGTACGTCTCCCCCTACCGCCGTACGCACGAGACCCTGCGTGCCTTTCATCTGGACCCCGACCTCATACGCGTGCGCGAGGAGCCCCGGCTGCGTGAGCAGGACTGGGGAAACTGGCAGGACCGTGACGACGTCCGGCTGCAGAAGGCCTACCGGGACGCGTACGGACACTTCTTCTACCGCTTCGCCCAGGGCGAGTCCGGCGCCGACGTGTACGACCGGGTCGGCGGTTTCCTGGAGAGCCTGTACCGCAGCTTCGAGGCCCCCGACCATCCGCCGAACGTGCTGCTGGTCACCCACGGCCTTGCCATGCGGTTGTTCTGCATGCGCTGGTTCCACTGGACGGTCGCGGAGTTCGAGTCGCTGGCCAATCCGGGGAACGCGGAGATGCGGATGCTCGTTCTCGGAGACGACGGCAAGTATGTGCTCGACCGGCCCTTCGAACGCTGGCGGGATCCGGAGCCGTACGGGATCACCGGATAGGGTGGCAGGGCGATGACCGCTGATTCCTCTCCCGACGGGCGCCTGGACCGCGCCCTGGCCAGCCTGCGCGGACTGGCCGTGGGGGACGCGCTGGGCTCACAGTTCTTCGTACCGGTGAACTACCCGCTGCTGAAGCACCGCGAGCTGCCGCCCGGTCCCTGGCAGTGGACGGACGACACGGAGATGACCTGCTCCGTGGTGGCGGTCCTGGCCGCCCACCACCGCATCGACCAGGACGCCCTCGCCCACTCCTTCGCTGACCACCACGACTTCGACCGTGGCTACGGCCCCGCGGTCAACCGCCTGCTGCGACTGGTCCGGGAAGGCGGTGACTGGCGAGAGCTCGCCGCCCAGCTCTTCAACGGCCAGGGGTCCTGGGGCAACGGTGCCGCGATGCGGATCGCGCCCCTGGGTGCCTGGTACGCGGACGACCCGGAGCAGGCGACCCACCAGGCCGAGATCTCCTCGTACCCCACCCACCAGCACCGTGAGGCCGTGGTCGGCGCCATGGCCGTCGCCGCGGCCGCCGCGCTGGCCGCCGCTCCCGGCGGGCCGCCCAGCCCGGAGGCGCTTCTCGACGGCGTCGTCGCGCTCGTTCCGAAGAGCGCTGTCGGCGCGGGCCTGCGGCGTGCCCGGGACATGCTCGACTACGCGGATGCAGGCACCGTCGCGGCCGTGCTGGGCTGCGGCCGGCGTACGACGGCCCACGACACCGTGCCTTTCGCGCTCTGGTCGGCCGCCAGAGGGCTGGGGGACTATGAGCGGGCGTTCTGGACGACTGCGCAGGTCGGCGGTGACGTGGACACGACCTGCGCCATCATGGGTGGGGTGATCGCCTCCGGCAAGGCGGGGACGCCACCGGCCGCGTGGGTGGAGCAGACGGAGGCTTTGCCCGACTGGGTGCCCACCTCCAGCTGACGGGACCTTCCGCGGCGTTTCTGCCGCGGCCGTTGTCCGTCGACGGGGCGCGGTCTGCGGTTCGATCGGGAACTCTCTGTGTGCGTCGGGAACTCTGTGTGACCACTCGGGCGTTCTCGCAGTATCCGCTGTGTGATGAATGGGTTCGCACAGGCAGGTGACATCCGAGGGCCGCAGGGGGTGGGTCATGCATTTCGTAGGCGGTTTGCTGACACTGCCAGCCGTGCTGGCCGTGCTGGCCCGAGCGCGCGTCGTGCGAATGGCCGGACCGCCGTCGCCGTCGGTCTCCCGGACCGGGGCCGGCCATTCGCAGCGTTGTACGGGGACTGTCGGCTCAGCCGATGCCCGGACCCGCGGTGCCGGCGAGGGCATCCAGGTCGCTCTTTCGGACTCTGATCACCAACCAGGCGGTGACCAGAGCGAGTACGGCCATTGCCGCGGCCGCGATGAAGCCCGTCGAGATGCCCTGAGCGAGCACCTCGTGCCCCCAAGGGGCGGGCAGCTGATGGGTCTGCCCGAACTCGGCCTTCTGCTCCGCCGAACCCTCGGCGAGGAACTTTGGCAGTTGCTTCTCCGCCTCGTCCTTGCTGGCCGAGCCGAACACCGTCGTAAGGATGGACAGGCCGAGCGAACCGCCCACCTGCTGCGTGGCGTTGAGCAGTCCGGATGCCGCGCCCGCCTCGTGCTGGGCGACACCGGAGACCGCGGTGAGCGTGAGCGTCACGAAGTTCAGACCCATGCCGAAGCCGAACACCAGCATCGGCCCGAGCACACCGCCGACGTAAGAGCTGTCGGAGCTGATGAGGGCCTGCCAGCCCAGCCCGATCGTCGCGAGCGCCGAGCCCACGATCATGAACGGCTTGGGCCCGAGGACCGGCAGGAATCGCTGGGACAGGCCGGCCCCCAGCGCGATCACGACCGTCACGGGCAGGAAGGCGAGACCCGCCTGGATCGGGGTGTACCCCAGCACGTTCTGCACGAAGAGCACGATGTAGAAGAACATGCCGAACATCGCCGCGGCGAGGCTCAGCATGATCACGTAGGTCCCCGAGCGATTCCGGTCGGCGAACATCCTGAGCGGCGTTATCGGTTCCTTGGCGCGGGACTCGATGAACGCGAAGGCCAGCAGCAGGACCACGGCGGCGCCGAAGGAGCCGATGGTCAGGCTGTCCCGCCATCCCTCGTCCGCTGCGCGGATGAAGCCGTAGACGAGCAGGGCCATGCCCGCCGTCGAGGTCAGTGCGCCCGCGACGTCGAAGCGCCCGGTGTGCCGTTCGGAATCGCTGATGTACAGCGGTGTGAGTACGGCGATCAGCACGCCGATGGGTACGTTCACGAAGAGCACCCACCGCCAGTCGAGCCACTCCGTGAGCATGCCGCCCGCGAGCAGGCCGATGGCACCGCCGCCCGCGGAGACCGCGGCGAAGACGCCGAAGGCCCGGTTCCGTTCCGGCCCTTCGGGGAACGTCGTGGTGATGAGAGCCAAAGAGGTGGGCGACGCGATCGCGCCTCCCACTCCCTGCAGGACTCGTGCGGCCAGCAACTGCCAGGGCTCCTGCGCAAGGCCGCCGAGCAGCGAGGCGAAGGTGAACAGCAGGATCCCGGCCATGAAGACCCGGCGGCGGCCGAGGATGTCGCCGGCCCGGCCGCCGAGGAGCAGCAGGCCGCCGAAGGTGAGCGTGTAGGAACTGACGACCCAGGTGAGGTCGGTCGTACTGAACTTGAGCGCGTCTTGAATGTGCGGGAGCGCGATATTCACAATCGTCGCGTCGAGCACCACCATGAGTTGGCAGGCCGCGATGACGGTGAGCGCGATGCCGGGATGTCCCTCCCGGCGGGCCGCACCTGGTTTCTGGTCCTGAGTCAACTGAGAGGTTGTCACTATGGGTCCCCCACAAGTGCCCTAGTGAACGATGGCGTTCACTGTTGCGTCAACGGTAGTGAGTCCCAAGTAGTGAACGCAAGCGTTCACTCGGCTTCTTGTCGTGCGGCACGTCCCCCGTTGTTGCCGCGCGGCATTCCCCCTGCTCCCGGAATTTCCACTTCCCCTGTCTGTTGGAGACGCTCAGATGGTTACCTCGCGCTGGACGGCCGCCCCCGCTCAGACGGTCTCCCTTCGCCGGCGCGGCGCCGTGCTCGAACGCGCGATCCTCGATGCCGCCCTGGATCAGCTCAGTACGGTCGGCTGGAAAGGCCTCACGATGGAAGGCGTCGCCGCCGGCGCCCAGACCGGGAAGGCTGCGGTCTATCGCCGCTGGCCGTCCAAGGAAGACCTCGTCGCGGACGCGCTCCAGGCCGGGCTGCCGCCTTTTGAGGAGGCACCCGATCTGGGCAGCGTGCGCGAGGACCTGCTCACCTTGTGTCGGCGGGCGCGGGATGCGATGTTCTCGCGTCCCGGCTTCGCGCTCAGCGCGGTGATTCACGAATGCGACCCCGCCCAGGCGGCACGCTTCCACGGCGTGATCTTCGGAGGGGTCGTGGAGCCGACCCTCAGGCTGCTACGCGAGATCATTACTCGTGGCATAGAGCGTAAAGAGGTGCGGGACGATGCGGCCAACGGCTACGTATTCGATGTCATCCCGGCGATGCTGATGTACCGATCCAAGATGTGCGCAAGTGAATGGAATGATCGGGATCTCGAAGAGATGATCGACCAGTTGATGCTCCCGCTGTTGCGGCCGACCGGCGGATGACCGGGGTTCGCGGTGCCCGTGAAGCCTCTTCGGGGAACCGGGGTGTCGGAGGGTGATCCGGTCGGCGTAGGCTAAGGGCGCCATGCCGTACGAACCGCCTACTCACACCGTCGAGCGCTCCCTCCGCGCCACGACCGGAGCGAAGATCATTGCCGGTGTCGACGAGGTGGGGCGCGGCGCGTGGGCCGGTCCCGTCACCGTCTGCGCGGCGATCACCGGACTGCGCCGGCCTCCCGAAGGTCTCACCGACTCCAAGCTGCTCAGCATCAAGCGGCGCACGCAGCTCGCCCACGTGCTGCGGGACTGGGTCACGTCCTACGCCCTGGGACATGCCTCCCCGGAGGAGATCGACCAGATGGGCATGACGGCCGCTCTGCGGCTCGCGGCGGTGCGCGCCCTGGATGCTCTGCCGAGCCGTCCCGACGCGGTGATCCTCGACGGGAAGCACGACTACCTCGGGACGCCCTGGAAGGTCCGTACGGTGATCAAGGGCGACCAGTCGTGCGTGGCCGTCGCAGCGGCCTCCGTGATCGCCAAGGTTCAGCGCGACAAAATGATGGCCGAACTGGGCATCGACCATGCAGACTTCGATTTTGCGGCCAACGCCGGGTATCCGTCGCCCGTGCACAAGGCCGCACTGGAGGAGCGGGGCCCCACCCCGTACCACCGGTTGTCGTGGGCGTATCTTGATGCGCTGCCCCAGTGGCGGCACCTCAAGAAGGTCCGCAGCTGGGCGGATGGAAGCGTTCCGGAGATCGAGGGGCAGCTCGGCTTCGATTTCTGACGGTTCCGATCGCACTCTGTGCCACCCGCCGACGCGAGCCGTACCAACGTTTGATAAATGTCAGCTCATGCCTCTCATTCCCGAGGAGCCTCAGATTCACGAGAGTGCCCAGGGTCCCCGCGCCACTCCGGCCAGCGGCCGTAACGCGCCGACCCCTCGTCCTGTACCCGGCCCCCGCCCCGCGGCTCACCCGCGCCCCGGTCGCCCAGGCCCGCTGAGGCCCGCGCCGCCGGTGCAACGTACGCCGCGCGACGTGGCCGTGGCCACGCCCGGACCGTCGGGCCCCGCCACCCCTGTCGCCGCCGCTCCGGCCACGGTGACCCCGCAGATCCAGTTGATCCCGGCCTCCGCCGAGGGTGCGCTCGATGCTGCCGAAGAAGCCGTCGACCTGCTGCTGGACTCGGGTCGCGCCCCCGGTGACGTGCTGGTGATCACCACCGGCGAACAGCACCCGTGGGCCGTCCATGAGCTGTCCTTCGGTGAAGCGTCGTACTGGGCGCAGCACGACGCTGCCGACGACGTCTTCTATACGGACGCCGCCATGGCTTCCCGCGCCGCTGCCCGTCCTGTGGTTGTGGTCGCCGTCAATGGCGGCCCCGACTCGGCCGCCGCCGAGGCCCTACCGCTCGCTCATGCCCGGGCCGGTGCCCTGCTGATCGTCTGCGGCGACCCGCAGCAGATCAACTCGGTGTTGGGTACTGGCGTCTGAGCCGCGTCCGGTACGTCCGGGGCATGCTGGGGTGACAAAGGGTGCCGCCCAGGCGGCACCTGCACGGCGGTCGTTTCTGTGTGCCTGCAACCCGGGCGGGGTGGCATCCATGTGCGGGTGCCGCGTGTTGTTCTGCGCGATTGCGGGCCGGGTCATGCCGTGGCTGTCCGTCGTGCCGACGGGGTGTTCCCCGTACCGGTGCTCGGAGTTGTCGTACGGACTCGGCTGTGTGCCGTGAATGCGCACCACGGCCTACGAGTACGGCATCAGCGCGCGGCCCGCGTGCACAACGCTCGGGCGTGTCAGCGGGCCGCCGCGCGGCGCAGGACCTCAGAGACGGCGCCGCCCGTGCGTGGCGGCGGAGGCGGCGCCTCGGAGGTGGCGAAGGGCTCAGGTGTCGAGTCCACGTTCGGGCGGCGTCCGCCTCGGCCCTCGCCGATGACCTGCCAGCCGTCCCGGGTCAGCGTGATGTACGCCCCGCAACGCAACCCGTGCAGAGTGCAGGCGTCACGCAGTCCCCACATCCACGCGCCGTCCTCTTCCGTCCAACGGGCGTCACCCTCGCGGCAGTAGAGCAGCACGGCGGTGCGCACGGGTGTGCGGCGCCGCAGGTCGTGCGGGATCACCCGGCGAAGCTGGGCCAGCAGCACGTTGCGGGACATCCACCCGTCCGCCGGTGCCGGGCGGCGGGTGAACGAGGCGCTCGCCCGTAGTCGCTCGTCGGGGTCGAGGACCGCCACGATCGCGGTTGCCGGTTTGGGACGGTGGCGCGTGTGCAGTCCGCTGACGACCTCGCGGGGATTGCTCAGCAGGGGGATTCCCGCGGCGGCCCACTCCGCGGGTTCGAGCATGCGGGCCAGAGGATTGGCGGATGCGGCGGACAGGTCGGCAGGCGACGACGTCGACGCCGCGGAGGACGGAGCGAATCCGAAGGTCACGGTCCTCCCTTCGGCTACGCGCCCATACTGCGGGCGGGGTCGGATTCGGGGGAGCGCACACCGCAGCAGAGCCCTACCTGATCACGGACGAGCCGTGCGGGGAGCGGACCTCAATTCTTCCTGTCGAACTTGGTTGCGGCAACGAGCAATTGGGCCTACCGAACCTTTTCTGGCGATTGGCGTCTTATATCCCTACCCGGTGTTCTGGGAGACGACGCACGGGACGTTCGAGCACGGCACGTTCGTACGTCGGCGCAGGAGTGCGGGCATCGTCTCGCGCGTGCTCAGCCGCGTACCGCCAGGACCAGTGGCAACACCCTCTGGGCACCGGACCGCAGGAGCAGGCGGGCGGCGACCGCGAGGGTCCAGCCGGTCTCGGTCACGTCGTCCACGAGCAGCACGGGGCCGGGCGCGGCATGGAGGGCCTCCTGCAGGGGCGGGGGGACGACGAGCGCTCCTTCGAGGGCACGCAGGCGTTGGGCGCTGTTGGAGCGGGGAAGGGACAGCTCGGCCGCATGGTCCGTGTAGGCCAAGGAGCCCAGCAGGGGGAGACGACCGACCGCGGAGATTCGGTTGCCGAGCGACTGGATCAACTGTGGCCTCGTGCGCGAGGGCATGGTGATCACGCCGACGGGACGGGGTGGGGCGTCCGGCCTGCCGGACGCCCAGCCGTCCGGTGCCTTGGCCCAGTCGGCCAGTACGGTCACGACGGCGTTCATCACGTCGTCGGGCGCCGGGGCGTCCGGGGTGTGGGGCGCGAGGAGGGGGCGGAGCCGGTTGCCCCAGCCGATGTCGGAGAGCCGGCCCAGCGCCCGGCCGGGGGTGGCTTGCTCGCCGGGCGGGATACGGCCCTTGAGGTTGACGCCGATGGCCGGGAGTCCGGTCGGCCACATTTTGCGGGGATCCACCACGACACCCGCGCGCGTGAGCGAGCCGCCGGCGGTGTCCAGTGCGTCCGGGGAGACCTCAGCTGTGAAACGGGGGCCGGCGCAGTTGTCGCAACGGCCGCAGGGGGCGGCCTCGTCGTCGTCCAGCTGCTGCCTCAGGAACTCCATGCGGCAGTCGCTCGTGGTGGCGTAGTCGCGCATGGCCTGCTGCTCGGTGGCGCGCTGCTTGGCAACCCATGCGTACCGCTCGGTGTCGTACGACCAGGGGGTGCCGGTGGCGACCCAGCCGCCCTTGACGCGATGGACGGCGCCGTCCACGTCGAGGACCTTGAGCATGGTTTCCAGGCGGGTGCGGTTCAGCTCCACGAGGGGTTCGAGCGCGGGTAGCGACAAGGGGCGGTCCGCCTGCGCGAGGATGTCGAGGGTGCGGCGGACGGCCTCCTCGGGCGGAAACGCGACGGAGGCGAAATAGGCCCAGATCGCTTCGTCCTCACGGCCCGGCAGCAGGAGGACTTCGGCGTGTTCGACGCCGCGCCCGGCACGGCCGACCTGCTGGTAGTACGCGATGGGGGAGGAGGGCGAACCCAGGTGGACGACGAAGCCCAGGTCGGGCTTGTCGAATCCCATGCCGAGTGCGGAAGTGGCCACGAGCGCCTTGACCCGGTTCGCGAGGAGGGCTTCCTCGGCCTGCTGGCGTTCGGCGTTCTCCGTCTTTCCCGTGTAGGAGGCGACGGTGTGACCGCACTGCCGCAGAAAGGCGGTGACCTCCTCGGCCGCAGCGACCGTGAGGGTGTAGATGATCCCGGAACCCGGCAGGTCACCCAGGTGATCGGCGAGCCAGGCAAGCCGGTGGGCCGCGTCGGGCAGCTGGAGCACTCCGAGACTGAGGCTCTCGCGGTCCAGCGGGCCACGCAGCACCAACGCGTCCGTGCCCGTGCCTGTGCCCAGTTGTTCGGCCACGTCGGCAGTGACCCGTGCGTTGGCGGTGGCGGTGGTGGCGAGCACCGGAACGCCGGACGGGAGGTCGGCGAGCATGGTGCGCAGCCGCCGGTAATCGGGGCGGAAGTCGTGCCCCCAGTCGGAGATGCAGTGGGCCTCGTCGACGACGAGGAGTCCGGTGGCAGCGGCCAGTTCGGGCAGGACGTTGTCGCGGAAGTCCGGGTTGTTGAGTCTCTCCGGGCTCACCAGCAGCACGTCGACCGTGCCCGCGGCGACCTCGGCCTGGATGGTTTCCCACTCCTCCGTGTTGGAGGAGTTGATGGTCCGGGCGTGGATACCGGCGCGGGCAGCCGCGTTGACCTGGTTGCGCATGAGCGCGAGCAGGGGAGAGACGATGACGGTCGGCCCCGCTCCGCGCTCGCGCAGCAGGGCGGTCGCCACGAAGTACACCGCGGACTTGCCCCAGCCCGTGCGCTGCACGACGAGGGCCCGGCGCTTGTCCGCCACCAGCGCCTCGATCGCCCGCCACTGGTCCTCGCGCAGTCGGGCCGATCCGGTGCCGTCCCCGACCAGACGGGTGAGGACCGCATCGGCTGCCGCGCGCAATTCCGCGTTGCTCGTGTGCGTCATACGTCCCATACAACAGGACCACACTGACAGCCGGGGATTCTCACCGGCCGAGGCGGCGGACGTCTCAGCGGCGCACCAGGCATGCGAGCCCATGATGGCGTGTCCATGATCGGACTTATCCACAGGTCGAAGCGGAACCTGGTGATCCGCGAGATCGTCTGGGCATGACGAATCACAGCGAAACGACTGGATCCTCAGAGAATGGCGACATCAGCGGACGAGACGGATATGAGAGGCATGAAGCCTCTGGCGCGGACGGCGGGCGACCTGGGACCGCGCCCAGCCAGCACGTCGAGTGCGTGACGTACGCCGCCCACGGAGGCGACCATCAGGTCACTCTGCGTACGCCGGCCGAACTGGCCGACGCGCTGCCGTACCTGCTCGGGTACCGCCCCGAGGACAGCATCGTCCTGGTCGCCCTGCACGACCGAGGCGGTCGCGGCCGGTTCGGCGGACGTGCCCGGCTCGGCATTCCGACCAGCGGGGACGACTGGGAGTCCGCGGCCAGGCAGCTCGCCCAGGGCCTGATCACGGGCAGCGCGCGCAGGGGTGCCAAACCCGAGCAGATGGTGGCGTATCTCTGCCAGGAGCCCGCCAAGGGCGAGACGGGGCAGCAGGTCATGGGGCGGCTGGCCCGACTCGCCGGGTTGCTGCGCACGGAGTGCGGCCGCCTCGACGTACCCGTCATCGAGGCCCTGTGCATCTCCGACGGCCGCTTCTGGTCGTACTGCTGCCCGAGCGAGGGATGCTGTCCCCCCGAAGGGCTGCCGATGGGGCTGCCCGGCACCTCCGTGCTGGCTGCCGCGGCTACCTATGCCGGGCTCCAAGTGCGAGGCACTCTGCGCGAGTTGCGGGCCAGGCTGCTGCCCTGGGAGACAGCCGCCGCATTGGAGCAGGAGGCCGTCCTGGACACCGCGAGCATGGCGCAGATCCCCAGGATGCTGGACGAAACCGGCCGGGCGGACGTGGCAGAGGAGACGATGGCCCTCGCCGAGCGGGTGATGGCACGGTTCGCCGAGGCGGTGCCCGTCTCCGGGCCCCTCCTGGCGGACCTGCGTGACGACGAACTGCTCGGACACGAGGAAGCGGCCACGCTGATCCTCGGCCTGCAGGACCGCTCGACGCGCGACCGTGCGGCCGAGTGGATGGAGGGCCCCGAGGCCGGCCCGGCGCTGCGTCTCTGGCGAGCCTTGGCCCGCCGTTGCGTCGGGTCGTACGGCGAGCATGCGGCGGCCCCGCTCACCCTCGTCGGCTGGGTCGCCTGGTCAGCCGGGGACGACATCGAGGCGCGAGAAGCCATGGCCATGGCCCTGGGAGCCGATCCCGACTACCTCTTCGCCCGCCTCCTGCACCAGGCGTGCAACGAGGGCCTGGACCCGGAGTCCATCCGCCGCTGTCTGCGCGAGGCGCGCATGGCGCGTGCGGCAGACGGAGCGGGAGGAGGGACCGGCGAGAGGGGATCTGAGCCCTCGACGCGGCAGGAAATCGTGGCGCCGACGCAGGCGGACGTGACAGATGTTGGTGGAACTCCGTCGCCGCGGGGCGTGACCGGTGTCGGGGACGCCCCCGCGTCGCAGGACGTGACCAGTGTCCAGGACACTCCCGCGTTGCAGAACGGGGTCGGTGCCGGTGGAGCGGGCGCGGCGGCTTCCCATCGCCGTCGCCGGAGCAGGTCCGGCGGTGGCCCGGACGGCCGCCCGCACGTCTCAGGCGCGGGAGAACAGCCGTCGGGGACGGATGAATCCCACACTCGCCCACGGCCGGCGGGCTTTACGCGTCCTGGTGCTTCGGGGACAGCCGGTACGCGTCCACGGCCGTCGGGGAAGGGGAGCGCGCGCCCGCCGCACCCCACGGGCCAGGACGGCACACGGCGGCGCGGCACCCGACCCGGAGTCGCGCGACCGGGAGGCGATGCGGCCGAGGGGGAGGCATGAGCGACCGCCCGGAAGGTGACGGCGGCCGACTCCGTGGCCTCTCCGGTCGGCTGTGCGGGTGCGGCGCGCGGATGTGGCATGCCCTCCGCCGCGGGACGGCGGGCGAGCCGGCCCGAGGCGGGTCCGGGCACGGCGGGAGGGGGGCGAGGTCGGCTGGGGGATGGAGAGGCAGGGCTGACGGTCGGTCGTCGCGGCGCCCGTCCTCTTCGCGCCCGCCGCCATTCGGTCGGCTTCCGGGGCCACGGGCGTGACCACGACGAGGTCCGTCCCGTTCACCTGAGTGGCGGAACGGCTGGACGGGTGCCGCCCACCGCCCTTGTCCCTCAGGAGCCCCGCACCCGGCGCCGAACACGACCCAGGCGCACAGAGCGCAGAGGAAGCCGCCCCTTGCATCAGCCGACTCCGCCCTCCGCCGCCGACGACAACAGCTCTGCTCTCGGCAGTTCCCCTTCCCCCCGGGGCGGAGGCGTCGATCCACCGGCCCAGGCAGCGGGCTCGAATGCGTACGAGCCGATCTTCGCGAGCGATACCGAGCGCGCCGAAAGGGCGACGAGGTACGACCAGCGCCTGACTCAGAGGCCGAACCCGGGCGGCCCCTCTCCCTTACGGACGGGGCAGGCGCACGTTCTCACGGGCAAGGACCAGAGGCTGCCCTCATGGGCAGGTCCAGGGCCCCTGTCCGCGTCCGCGGACCAGAACCAGCCCCCGCCTATGGCCGGACCACAAAGGCCCGTTCCGTCGACAGCTCAGCACTGGACCCCACCCCCGGCCGTCCCCAACCCGCACCGCACAACCTCGCCCACTCCGCAGAACCACTTGCCGCCGCCCCCGAGCCCGCCACTGCCCGCTCGCCGCCCTGCCGACCTCCCCCCGGCCCACACCGCCCTCATCTGCGTCGCGCTCCCGGGTCTCGCCATCTCCTCGGATCAGGGGCAGTTGACCGGACACGGGCTGGAGGGTTTCTATCGCGCGGGCCGGCGTGTGCTCTCCCGCTGCCAGGTTCGCGTCGCCGGTCGCGAACCGGTCGCGGTCCAGGCCCGGACGACCGCGGCGGACCACGTGCGCTTCGTGGGGACGCTGCGCGTTTCCCCCGGCACCGGTCCTGATCCGGACGTCGTTGTCGAACGCACACGTCACGCGGACGGCACGGAGCGCATCACGCTCCACAGCGCGGCCCTCCGCCCGCTCCGCCTGCCGGTGGAGGTGGCCCTCGGCACCGACCTGGCCGACCTCGGCGCGATCGCATCGGGACGAGCGGGACCCGAACTGCCCGCCAGCGTCCACGACTCCGGCCTGCGCTGGTCCTGCGCCGACGGGAGCGCATCGGTCACGGCCGATCCGCCACCAGCCGATGCCCTGGCCTCGGCAGGACTGCTGCGCTGGGAGTTCCACCTGCCCCCGGGCGGCACGGCCAGCGTGGAACTGCGGGTACGACCGGACGGCGCGGGACCCGTCAGATCCGTGGGGCGCGCGGCGACCAGCCCACTGGCGTCCGCACGGGCGACAGGCGACCACTCCGGCGTGCAGGCCCTGCTGCACACCGGCGGCGAGGACTTGCAGGCCCTGCTGCTGCGCGATCCGGCGCACCCCACGGACACGTACCTGGCGGCAGGAGCACCCTGGCGCTGCGGGCTGGCGCCGGCCGAGGCGCTCGCTGCGGCCCGGATGACACTGCCCCTCGGCACCAGGCTCGCCGCAGGCACCCTGCGCACCCTCGCGCGCACCCAACTCTCGGGCCTGGAGGCACAATCCGGCATGATCCCTGGGCCGAGGCGGGACGCGGGGGCGCATCTGCCGCCCGGTTGCACGGGCACGGAGGCCACGCTGCTCTTCCCGGCTCTTCTCGCGGAGGCCAGGAGGTGGGGACTTCCCCACCATGAGACGGAGGAACTGCTGCCGGCGGCCGAACGGTGTCTGGCCTGGCTGCGGACGACCGTGGGCGACGGGGCGTATCTGTGCGATCCACAGCCCGGCGGGCCCGTCCGCTGTGAGACACAGGCCCATGCCCACCGCGCGGCCCTGCTCGGTGCCGAGCTGCTCGACGCGTGCGGCAGACCGGGTGGCACCGAGCTGCGCCAGTGGGCACGGGAACTGCGGACGGCGTTCCGCGCGGACTTCTGGATCGAGGACCGCGGTGGTGGCCGGCCGGCGACCGCCCGTGCCCCGGACGGGCGCCTCGTTCCGCAGCTCGGTGCCACCGCCGTTCACCTGCTCGACACCGGGCTGCTGGGCGAGGGCGAGCTGGCACCCGGGCTGCTCGACCGAGTACAGACCGAACAGCTCGCCAGACTGTTCGGGAGCCCGGCCATGGACTCCGGCTGGGGGCTCCGAGGGCTGGGCGCGAAGGAGGCGGGATACAACCCCTTCGGTCATCGCGCCGGTGCCGTACGGGTCCACGAGACGGCGGTCGCCGTCGCGGGCCTGGCCGCGGCCGGCTACGAGAAGGAGGCCGGTTCGCTGCTGCGGGGCCTACTGGCGGCAGCCGAGACCTTCGGCCACCGGCTCCCCGAGATGTACGCGGGGGAGCAGCGCACCGACGGGGGCGCACCGCTGCCCCATCCGGCGGCCTGCCGCCCCTCGGCGACGGCAGCGGCCGCCGGGGTCCTGCTGCTGACCACCCTCGCGGGGATCCGCCCGGACGCCCCGGCCGGGACGGTCACGCTGCGTCCCATGCGCAGCGCGCCCCTCGGGGAGATCAGCCTGACCGGCTTGCGGGTCGCTGGTTTCCCCTTCTCCGTGAGGGTCAGCCGACTCGGCCTTGCCATGGTCGAGGAGGCGGCCGACGGACTCCAACTGAGAGCCTGACCTCGTACGACATGGCAGCGGACGACGATTGGGAGCGCACCGCGAATCCCCGGCCGGACCGAAGCCGACCAGCCACCGATGCGGCCGACGAAGGGAGTGTTTATCGTCAGGCAGACGACTATGATCGCCGCATGCCCTACGACCCGTCAGCATTTCCGCCCTTCGCCGTCACCGTGGACCTGGTCGTGCTGACCGTGCGCCGCCATGCCCTGTGCGCGTTGGCGGTGCGCAGGGGTGAGCCGCCGTTCCAGGGGCGCTGGGCGCTTCCCGGCGGCTTCGTACGGGCCGACGAGGATCTGGCTCAGGCCGCGGCGCGCGAGCTGGCCGAGGAGACCGGACTGCGCGCGCACGATCCGGCCGTCCCCGTGCAGGACAACGGGGCACATCTGGAACAGCTCGCGACCTACGGCGACCCCAAACGCGATCCCAGAATGCGTGTCGTCAGCGTCGCCCACCTCGCCCTCGCCCCCGATCTGCCCGCTCCCCGCGCGGGTGGCGACGCCAGCAACGCACGCTGGGCGCCCGTCGAGGAACTGCTACAGCAGAGCGGATACGGCCGGGACAGCGAACCGGTCGCGCCGCTCGCGTTCGACCATGCCCAGATCCTGGCGGACGGCGTGGAACGTGCCCGTTCCAAGATCGAGTACTCGTCGTTGGCCACCGCGTTCTGCCCGCCCGAGTTCACCGTCGGCGAGCTGCGCCGTGTCTACGAGGCGGTGTGGGGGGTCGCGCTCGACCCCCGCAACTTCCACCGCAAGGTGACGGGAACCCCCGGCTTCCTCGTCCCCACCGGGGGGACGACCACCCGCCAGGGCGGCCGTCCCGCCCAGCTCTTCCGTGCAGGCGGCGCCACCCTGCTCAACCCGCCGATGCTGCGCCCCGAGGTGTGACACCGGGGCGCCGGGCACCGACGGCCGACCGGCCGTGACCGAACCGCGGACCGGCCTCTCTTCCGAACGGCGAACAGGGGCCCGATCAGGTTCGTCGGCGGGCCGTCGGAGGATGGCCGGCCGACTGTGGAACGGGCCTTGTGGTACCCGAAAAACCGGACATAGCGCGCTATCTTGCTACGGGTGATCCAGGCACTCGGACTGACCAGCAACTCCCGCAAGGATCTTCCGCCCGCAGTCGACGACGTCTCCTTCGAAGCGCGCGCAGGCCGTGTCACCGCGCTTCTCGGAGCGGCGGGCGCAGGCAAGACGACGTCGCTCAGGCTGATGCTCGAACTCCAACAGGGCCGCGGCATCACCTATTTCAGAGGCCGCCCCCTGCACCGCATCGCGCACCCCTCGCGCGAAGTCAGCGTGCTCCTGGGTGATGTGCCGGGCCATCCCGCCCGCACCGTGCGCGGTCACCTGCGCATGCTGTGCGCCGCGGCGGGTGTCCCGGTCCGGCGTGCCGACGAAGTCCTCGAGGTCGTCGGCCTCGTCAGCCTGCGGGACGAACGGCTCGGCACCCTCTCGCGCGGCATGGACCGTCGCCTCGGACTGGCCTGCGCCCTGCTGGCAGACCCGCACACCCTCCTGCTCGACGACCCCACCGACGGCCTCTCCGCCCGCGAGAACCAGTGGCTGTACGGCATGCTGCGGGCACACGCCACCCAGGGCGGCACGGTCCTGTTCACCACGGCAGATCCCAAGGAGGCGGCGCGCGCCGCCGACCAGGTGGTCACGCTCGACGCGGGCAGACTCGTCGCCGATCAGGAGGCCGCGGAGTTCGCCCGCACCCGCCTGCGTCCCCGGGTCGCCGTGCGCAGCCCTCACGCCGCCCGCCTCGCGGCCCTGCTCGCCAAGGAGGCCCGTACCGCCCAGCGCTCCGTCGAAGTCGTACGAGAGGGCGGCAATCGTCTGTCCGTTTACGGCAGCACCTGTGCCGACATCGGCGAGACCGCCTTCCGTCACGGCATCCTCGTCCACCAACTCGCCGACGAGATCGGGGACATGGGCCCGGGTGCGGTGGCGGTCTCCTCGGAAGAGTCACACGCCCCCGGCGGGCCCCATACGGAGGGTGCGGATCGGGAATCCGGCCCGTCAGAGTTGTCCGGTTCAGCGGGAACGCAGGCCGGTGCGAGCGAGGGAGAAGGGTGCCCTCGGGCGACCGCTCGCTCCGCCGAAGCCCTCAAGGCCATCGACCACCTGTCCCCGCTTCCACCCCCCATCTCGGTCCGCCCCGCGCCCAGCCCTTTGCGGCCGCTGCGCTACGAGCTGCGTCGCGCCGCCGGGATCGGGACCGGCTTCCTCACCGGCGCCGCCGTCCTTGTCACCTCCGCCCTCACCGCCGTGCTCCTGGCACGGATCGGACACACCCCTCAGCCGCGTCTGCTGGCCGCGTGGCCGCGGGAACTTCCGCTGCCGCCCGCGGCGCTCGGCGCGGGGCTGCTCGGGGCGCTGGCCTTCGGTGATGAGTTCCGCCACCCCGCCCTGGCGGCGGACCGCGGCACGGTGCCCCGCCGACTGGGGCTGCTCGCCGCGAAACTCGTGGTCGCCGCCGCCACCGCACTGCTGCTGGCCGTCCTCACGGTGGGCTGCGACGCCGAAGTGCTCTACCTCGTCTACGGACGGGAGCTCACGGAAGTTCCGGCCGACTGGTTGTCACTGGGCGCCAGTTGGATCGGGCTCGTGGTCGGCTGTGCGTGGGCCGGTGTGTTGGCCGCAGGAACCTTCCGGTCCACCACGGCCGGACTCGCCGCGGTGGTCGCCGTACCGGTTCTCGTCGTGCCTCTCGTACACAAGGCCTTGGAGGGGGCGTCCGTGCGGGCGGCGGCCGGACTTCCCGCGCGGCTGCGCGAGGTGTTCCTGCTGCAGTGGCCCTTTGGTGGAGAGCGCTATCTGGCAGCGATGGCACGGGTGCTCGTCCAACCTGTCGGTGGGGCGCTGACGTTGTCGCTGACCGCCCTGCTCTGCGCATATGTGCTCACGACCCTGCGGAGCAGGGTCCGATGACGACCGTCCGAGCCCTTACCGTTCCCGCCCTGCGCACAACTCCCCGGGGAAAGCCCATTTCTTTCCGATAAGGCGTCAATTGCGACGGGGTGAGCGATCACCCTTTCGTGTGCTTTTCACCAAAGACCTCAAGGGAGTTGGAGACGACGCCGACAAAGGATCCGTGAGTACCCTTGCGCACACCATGATGACCGCCGCCCGCTCCGCAGACTCCGGTCTCGCCGGCCCGGGCGAACTCGACCGCTACCCCTACGCCGAGGCGCCGGCCACCGACCGCGTCGGCGCCCCCTCCTGGGACGGCGCGGACCCGGAGCTGGGCCGCGTGGGCCGACGTACCGCAGGCAACCGCGGGCGCGGGCTGCACGGCCAACTCGTCCAGCAGCTTGGCCAGATGATCGTCTCCGGTGACCTGGGCGCTGACCGTCCGCTGGTGCCCGAGGAGATCGGCCAGCGATTCGAGGTCTCCCGCACCGTAGTCCGCGAGTCGCTCCGGGTCCTAGAGGCCAAGGGTCTGGTCAGCGCCCGCCCGAACGTGGGCACGCGCGTGCGCCCCGTCAGCGACTGGAACCTCCTCGACCCGGACATCATCGAGTGGCGGGCCTTCGGGCCACAGCGCGACGACCAGCGCCGTGAGCTGAGCGAGCTGCGCTGGACCATCGAGCCGCTCGCCGCCCGCCTCGCCGCCGGGCACGGGCGCGAGGACGTCCAGCAGCGACTCGCCGACATGGTCGAGATCATGGGCCATGCCATGGGTCAGGGTGACGCGCTCACCTTCTCCCGCGCCGACGCCGAGTTCCACTCCCTGCTCATCCAGCTCGCGGGCAACCGTATGCTGGAGCACCTCTCCGGGATCGTGTCGGCCGCCCTTCAGGTCTCCGGCAGCCCGGTCACCGGTTGTGACCGACCGAACGAGACCTCGCTGGCGCACCACGGCCGGATCGCCGACGCCCTCGCCACCGGCGACGGCACGGCGGCCGAGGTGGCCATGCGCCAGCTTCTCACCGTTCACCCCGAGGTGGAGCGCGTGGTGCCCGCGCCGCGCGAGCACTGACCGCGCACCGACGGCGGCGCGGCCGGCGGTGCCATCCCCCTCCTTTGGCATCGCCCGGCCGGCGAACCGCCTCCCGTCGGACCCCGCAGGATTCTCAAGGAATCCTGCGGGGTCCGACGGTGCGATGTGGCGGCGCGCCCGCCGGGGCGACCAGGTCGAGGCTGCGGATGACCCCCTCTATCCGGGTCTGATCGGTTTTGATCGCTTACGGGGTGTGACTCGGGCCACGCAGATTGGGCGTAACGCTGGCGGAGACAGCGCGATGACCTAAGAGGTGACAGCCGCGGAGGGAATACGGACGCCATTCAAGGCGCTGTGCATCTTCCCGGCCCCCGCCCGCACCGTCGGCCCATCCCCAGGCCGGTGGTCGGCTCCTGTCCGCCGTGGACGGGGCCGGAAGCCGTTTTCCAACGTTCCGAGAGGTTGTTCGTGTCGGCCAGCACATCCCGTACGCTCCCGCCGGAGATCGCCGAGTCCGTCTCTGTCATGGCGCTCATTGAGCGGGGAAAGGCTGAGGGGCAGATCGCCGGCGATGACGTGCGTCGGGCCTTCGAAGCTGACCAGATTCCGGCCACTCAGTGGAAGAACGTACTGCGCAGCCTCAACCAGATCCTCGAGGAAGAGGGTGTGACGCTGATGGTCAGTGCCGCGGAGCCCAAGCGCACCCGAAAGAGCGTCGCAGCGAAGAGTCCGGCCAAGCGCACCGCCACCAAGACGGTCGCGGCGAAGACGGTGACCGCCAAGAAGGCCACCGCCACCGCCACGCCGGCGGCACCCGCCGTCGAGCCTGCCGTCGAGGACGAGACGCCCGCGAAGAAGGCCGCCGCCAAGAAGACGACGACCGCCAAGAAGGCGGCCGCGAAGAAGACCGTCGCCACCAAGAAGACGGCGACCAAGAAGACGACCACCGGCAAGGACGACGCCGAGGCCGCCGAGGACGAGGTCCTCGAGGAAGCCAAGCCCGGCGAAGAGGAAGAGGAGGGGGCCGAGAACAAGGGCTTCGTCCTCTCCGACGACGACGAGGATGACGCGCCGGCCCAGCAGGTCGCCGTTGCGGGTGCCACCGCCGACCCCGTCAAGGACTACCTCAAGCAGATCGGCAAGGTCCCGCTGCTCAATGCCGAGCAGGAGGTCGAACTCGCCAAGCGCATCGAGGCCGGTCTGTTCGCCGAGGACAAGCTGGCCAACGCCGACAAGCTCGCTCCGAAGCTCAAGCGCGAGCTGGAGATCATCGCCGAGGACGGTCGCCGCGCCAAGAACCACCTCCTGGAGGCCAACCTCCGTCTGGTGGTCTCCCTGGCCAAGCGCTACACCGGCCGCGGCATGCTGTTCCTGGACCTCATCCAGGAGGGCAACCTCGGTCTCATCCGCGCGGTGGAGAAGTTCGACTACACCAAGGGCTACAAGTTCTCCACGTACGCCACCTGGTGGATCCGTCAGGCGATCACCCGCGCGATGGCCGACCAGGCCCGCACCATCCGTATTCCGGTGCACATGGTCGAGGTCATCAACAAGCTCGCGCGCGTGCAGCGTCAGATGCTCCAGGACCTGGGCCGCGAGCCCACCCCGGAGGAGCTGGCCAAGGAACTCGACATGACCCCCGAGAAGGTCATCGAGGTCCAGAAGTACGGCCGTGAGCCCATCTCGCTGCACACCCCGCTGGGCGAGGACGGCGACAGTGAGTTCGGTGACCTGATCGAGGACTCCGAGGCCGTCGTCCCGGCCGACGCGGTCAGCTTCACGCTCCTGCAGGAGCAGCTGCACTCCGTCCTCGACACCCTGTCCGAGCGCGAGGCGGGCGTCGTCTCCATGCGTTTCGGTCTCACCGACGGTCAGCCGAAGACCCTCGACGAGATCGGCAAGGTGTACGGCGTCACGCGTGAGCGTATCCGTCAGATCGAGTCGAAGACCATGTCGAAGCTGCGCCACCCGTCGCGTTCCCAGGTGCTGCGCGACTACCTCGACTAGGTCGAGGTAGTACGACACATCGAAGGCCCGGATCACCGAGAGGGATCCGGGCCTTCGTGCTGCGGGCTATGACGCTCTGCATGACTCTGGGTGTCCGATCAACACCTTTGAGTGAGGAGCAGGCATGCGGTGTCGCATTGCCCGGGCGCTGGCCCGGCCGCTGGTTCTGGCGGCCGCGGCGGCAGCTATACCACTGGTGTCCGCCGCCCCCGTGGCCGCGGACAGCATCGTCGTCGGCGGTTTCCCGGTCGACGTGTCCGAGAGCCCGTGGACGGTGGCGTTGTCCAGCCGTGACCGGTTCGGGGGTACGCGGGCGGGGCAGTTCTGCGGCGGTGTGGCGGTCGGCCGGACCACCGTGCTCACGGCGGCCCACTGCCTGGGCGAGGACGTCCTGGGCGCCCCACCGGACCGCATCAGCGACCTCAAGGTGATCGCGGGCCGATCGGACCTTCTCTCGGACCAGGGCCGGGAGATCCGCGTACGGGACACCTGGGTGAACCCGGACTACGACGGGGCGAGCAATGCGGGGGACTTCGCCGTGCTCAGCCTCACCGAGCCGCTGCCACAGGATTCGGTCGTCGGGATGGCGGCTGGTGGTGATCCGGCGTACCGACCGGGGACCAGCGCCTTCGTGTACGGCTGGGGTGACCTCACGGGCGGTGGTGACTATGCGCTCAGCCTGCGGGCGGCACCCGTGCAGGTGCTGTCCGACGCTCTGTGCGAGGAGGCGTACCCGGGCAGTGCCGACGGTACGTACCTCGCCGAGAGCATGCTGTGCGCCGGGGAGGAGGGAGGCGGGCGCGATGCCTGCCAGGGAGACAGCGGTGGGCCGCTGGTCGCCCAGGGGAAGCTGGTCGGGCTTGTGTCCTGGGGGAGCGGCTGCGGTCGTGCGGGCAGTCCTGGTGTCTACACGCGCGTGTCAGACGTCATGCGGACCCTGGGCTGGGGTACGGCCAGAGCGCCGCATACGGGCGTCTGACGGGGGGCTGGGGGCCTCATTGGGTACGAGCAAGGGCGGCTACCCCTGGGATCAGGGGCGGCCGCCCTTGGCCGGCCTGTGCCGGTGCTGGCTCGTCGTGGACGCGAGTGTCAGCGCTCTTCTTCGGAGGCGGATGCAGGAGCGGCCGTGAGCCGCTCCGTCTCGTCCTGTATTTCAGCGGCGATCTTCTTGAGTTCCGGCTCGAACTTGCGACCGTGGTGGGCGCAGAAGAGCAGTTCTCCGCCGCTGAGCAGGACGACGCGCACGTACGCCTGGGCTCCGCAGCGGTCGCAGCGGTCAGCGGCCGTCAGCGGGCTCGCGGGGGTCAGAACAGTAGTCACGTCGCCTCTTCTCTAGCTCGACGAGCTGTCGTACCAGGGTCAACATCCAACCAGCCCGAAAACGTTCCCGCTCGGGGCTTTTCCTCGAAAAATCTCTCCGGGGCGGCTGTCTGCTGCCGGTTGGCGGCGAATGTGCCGTATTGCGTGTCTTCAATGCTTACGGGTTCGCGCTGTCGGTCGGTGTCGGTCCTCCCGGCTGGGTTGCCGGTTGTTCATGAGGACGTGCCCGGAGCCTAAATGGTTCATGCCTGGAAGGGAACGTGATATGTACTTCACTCAATCGAGGGATCGAACACGCATGCGACGCTGGACTAGTCTGAGTTTGAGACGAGGGTGGCGTTACATCGGCTCTACCAGGCCTCTGTACCCTCGGAGCGGCAACCGAAGCCGCGCCCTTACCCATGAGGGCCCCACTTGAAATTCAGCGAGGAGCGAACCGCGTGACCGCCGAGACGTCCGTGCCGTCCACAGCTCTGCTGGCAGGAGCAGACCGGGACGGTTCCAACTACACCGCGCGGCACCTGCTCGTCCTCGAGGGGCTCGAGGCAGTGCGCAAGCGCCCAGGAATGTATATCGGCTCGACCGACAGTCGTGGCCTGATGCACTGCCTGTGGGAGATCATCGACAACTCCGTCGACGAGGCCCTCGGAGGCTACTGCGACCACATCGAGGTGATCCTCCACGACGACGGCTCGGTCGAGGTCCGCGACAACGGCCGCGGCATCCCGGTCGACGTCGAGCCCAAGACCGGCCTCTCCGGCGTCGAGGTCGTCATGACCAAGCTGCACGCCGGCGGCAAGTTCGGCGGCGGCTCGTACGCCGCGTCCGGCGGTCTGCACGGCGTCGGCGCCTCCGTGGTGAACGCGCTGTCCGCGCGGCTGGACGTCGAGGTGGACCGCAGCGGTCACACTCACGCCATCAGCTTCCGGCGAGGCGTTCCCGGCGCCTTCGCCGCGATGGGCCCGGACGCCAAGTTCGAGGCGGGGGGTCTGCGCAAGGCCAAGAAGATCCCCAGGACCCGCACCGGTACGCGGGTGCGGTACTGGGCCGACCGCCAGATCTTCCTCAAGGACGCCAAGCTCTCCCTGGAGCACCTGCACCAGCGCGCCCGCCAGACTGCCTTCCTGGTTCCCGGCCTGACCATCGTCGTCCGCGACGAGTACGGCCTGGGCGAGGGCGGCAGCAAGGGTGAGGAGTCCTTCCGCTTCGACGGTGGTATCAGCGAGTTCTGCGAGTACCTGGCCACCGACAAGCCGGTCTGCGACGTCCTCCGCCTGTCCGGCCAGGGCACCTTCAAGGAGACCGTCCCCGTCCTGGACGACCACGGTCAGATGACGCCCACCGAGGTCACCCGTGAGCTCGGCGTGGATGTCGCACTGCGCTGGGGGACCGGCTACGACACGACCCTGAAGTCGTTCGTCAACATCATCGCCACCCCCAAGGGCGGCACCCATGTCGCGGGCTTCGAGCAGGCCGTCGTCAAGACCATGAACGAGGTGCTTCGCACCAAGAAACTGCTGCGCGTCGCCGAGGACGACATCGTCAAGGACGACGCCCTGGAGGGCCTCACCGCGGTCGTCACCGTCCGTCTCGCGGAGCCCCAGTTCGAGGGGCAGACCAAGGAGGTCCTCGGCACCTCGGCGGCCCGCCGCATCGTGAACACGGTGATCTCCAAGGAGCTCAAGGCGTTCCTCACCTCCGCGAAGCGGGACGCGGCGGCCCAGGCCCGTGTCGTCATGGAGAAGGCCGTCGCCGCCGCCCGTACGAGGATCGCCGCACGTCAGCACAAGGACGCGCAGCGCCGGAAGACGGCCCTGGAGTCTTCGTCGCTGCCCGCCAAGCTCGCCGACTGCCGCAGTGACGACGTGGAGCGCAGCGAGCTGTTCATCGTCGAGGGAGACTCCGCGCTCGGTACCGCCAAGCTCGCCCGGAACTCCGAGTTCCAGGCGCTGCTGCCGATCCGCGGCAAGATCCTCAACGTCCAGAAGTCGTCCGTCACGGACATGCTCAAGAACGCCGAGTGCGGCGCGATCATCCAGGTCATAGGAGCGGGTTCGGGTCGCACGTTCGACATCGACGCGGCCCGCTACGGCAAGATCATCATGATGACCGACGCCGATGTGGACGGCTCCCACATCCGGACCCTGCTGCTGACGCTGTTCCACCGCTACATGCGGCCCATGGTCGAGGCGGGCCGGGTGTTCGCGGCGGTGCCGCCGCTGCACCGCGTCGAGCTGATCCAGCCGAAGAAGGGCCAGGACAAGTACGTCTACACGTACTCGGACCGCGAGCTTCGCGACAAGCTCCTGGAGTTCCAGAGCAAGGGGGTCCGGTACAAGGATTCCATCCAGCGGTACAAGGGTCTCGGCGAGATGGATGCGGACCAGCTGGCCGAGACCACCATGGACCCGCGCCACCGCACTCTGCGCCGGATCAACCTCTCCGATCTGGACTCCGCCGAGCAGGTGTTCGACCTGCTGATGGGTAACGACGTGGCACCGCGCAAGGAGTTCATCTCCAACTCGGCGGCGACGTTGGACCGGTCGCGCATCGACGCGTAGCCGCTGCGCTGGGCTCGGGCCGGTGAGACGGGGGCCGGGCCCAGGCGGGCGGGCAGGTCGTGGTCGGCCGGGCCGGCAGATGTGAGATGCACGGGCCGGGTGGGTCCGGTGGGGCGCCCCGGGGCGTGCGGCCTGGGCCGCCAGGCTGGAGTCTGCGGCTCTGGCGCCGGGGCAGCGCGAGGAGTGTGGCTTGCCCGGTCGGGGGGTGACGTGGGCGGACCAGGTCCGGCTGGAATGGGATGTGTGGTTCCGGTCTGGCCAGGGTGAGATCTTCAGCCATGATCGGGCGGGTGCGAGGGCGGGCGCGAGCCTTGCCGACTGCGTCGTTCGACTGTGAGGGCCGTTCGACTGTGGGGCTCACGGCTTCGCCACCGGTGTATCGACCCTGCCCCCAGGCCTGGCCCGGCGGGGCCGTCGGGGCGAGGCTTGGGTGCCCGACTCGGTTCGCAATCCCGGCGTATCGCACGACGCGTAATGTGCAGAGGCGGGCGCGGCAGGCGCGGCCGGACGGTGCGCACGGCCGTATCGATCGCGGCGGCTTGCAACGGGCCCGTGAGTCCGGCGGGCGGGCGAGCCCGATGTGTGCGCGAGGCCCGGCGGGCTGCGAGGCCGGGAGGGGCACCTGTCGGTGTCTCCACCCGTGGGTGGAGGTCAGCGGTCGTCGGGGATCCACCCATGATCCACCCCGGCTCCGATCTGTCGACCTGAGCAAATGCGTAGCGTCGAAGGCGTCGGCAGCGCTCGCTGTCGATCTCGCCCTTCCCCGCTACGGAGGCTCTGATGACTGGGCTCGTCGACGCGTTGATGATCGTGGCCGTGGTCGTCCTGGTGGTCGTCCGGCAGTTCCGCCCCGGACGGATCGACACCCAGAGGCGATGGTGGCTCATGCCCGCGGTCCTGGCCGTCGTCGCGCTCCGCGAGCCGCACATGGTCGACGCCCACCACCCCGCGGCATCGGTCGCCCTGCTCGTCGCCGAATTGATCACGGGCCTCGGCATCGGAGCCGGCTGGGCCTGGACCACCCGAATATGGGTGGAGCCGAACGGCGCCGTGTGGAGCAAGAGCACCACGGCGAGCGGAGTGGTCTGGGTCGTCGGCATCGGATTGCGGGTCGGCCTCTTCGCGCTCGGTGCGGCGCTCGGCATCCACCAGGACTCCTCCGCCCTGCTGCTCGCCCTGGCGGCCACACTTCTGGTCCGCTCCGGGATGCTCGCCCGGCGGGCCCAGTCCCTGCACCCGGCTGCCGTTCCCGGTACGGCGTACGGTGACCGCATGTCCCCGCCCTCGTGGAAGGAACGGGTGTGACGGAGACGGAGAACGCCTGGACACGCTGGCCCTCCCGGGAGGCACTCGGGCGCGGGGCGACCTCGGGCCCTCGGCGTCTGATCGGGTGGGTGACGCGGAGCCTGGTGCTGGGCATGCTCCTGTGGGGCGTCTTCACCAGCAGCCAGGTGCACGGCTGGGGGGCCGTCGGGGCAGCGGCGGCCGTCCTGCTGGCGGCGTTCGTGGCCTGGGCCCTCTACCGCACCACCCTCGCGCACCGGCTCTGGCCCTCCCTGGCTCTCACCACCGTGCTCCTGGGGATCGCGGTGGTTGCCCAGACCGCCGACTTCAGGGTTCCCGCCCTCGTCCTGTGGTGCGGGTGTGCCGTCACCGCCCTGGAGCGGCTGCCCCTCGTGGCCGCCCTGCCGGTGACCGCGGTCGCCCTCACCTCGTACGCCGCGGTCAATGACGACCCCTGGCTGACCACGGCGGTCACGACAGCGGGGCTCGCCCTCGCCGGATACGTCCTGCGGCTGGACGCCGAGGCCCGTGGCAACGCCGAGCGGCTGCTCGACCAGGAGCGTGCCGCGCGGGCGGCCGAGGCGGAGTCGGCGGCACTCGCGGAGCGGTCGCGTATCGCACGGGAGATTCATGACGTGCTGGCCCACAGTCTCTCGGCGCAACTCGTGCACCTGGAGGCGGCCCGGCTGCTGATCGAGGGAGGGGCTGACCGGGAGCAGATTCTCGAGCGGGTGGTGGCGGCACGGGGAATGGCCCGCGACGGCCTCGCCGAGACCCGGCAGTCGCTGTCGGCCCTGCGTGGCGAGCTGACCCCGCTGGAGGACTTCCTGTCCCAGCTCGTCGGTACGGCCGATGGCGCCGAAGCCACCATTTCGGGTGAGCGCAGACCTCTGCCGGCCGAGGCGTCGCAGGCCGTGCGGAGGGTCGCTCAGGAGGCCCTGACCAACGTCCGCAAGCATGCGCCGGGGGCGAAGGTGCAGGTGAGGCTGGAGTACGGCGAGCATCAGGTGACGCTGGTCGTGCGGGACTCGGGCGGCTCGCCGGGCGAACTCGGCGGGAGCGGCGCCGGGTACGGTCTGCTGGGCATGCGGGAGCGTGCCGAGCTGCTGGGCGGCTCGCTGGAGGCCGGGCCGGGCAAGGAGGGGTTCGTGGTGACGTTGCAGGTGCCCGTATGACAGCGGGGCCGGGGGAGAAGGCCGCCCGGGTGGTGGTCGTGGACGACCAGACCGTGGTCCGCGAGGGCATTGTGATGTTGCTGGGGCTGCTGCCCGGGATCGAGGTCGTCGGAGCCGCGGGGGATGGCGACGAGGCGGTGAAGCTCGTTGCCGAACTTGCCCCGGACGTGGTGCTGATGGATCTGCGCATGCCCCGCTGCGACGGGGTCGAGGCGACCCGTCGTATCCGGGCGGAGCACCCCGGGACGCAGGTCGTGGTGCTGACGACGTACGCGGACGACGAGTCGCTGTTCCCGGCGCTGCGAGCGGGGGCGCGTGGCTATCTGACCAAGGATGCGGGGGGTGAGGAGATCGTGCGGGCTGTGCGGAGTGTGCTGTCCGGGGACGCGGGGCTGTCGCCGAGCATCCAACGGCGGCTGCTGGAGAGGCTGTCGGAGCCCGAGCCGGCGTCGGTGGTGCCCGTCGGGGCGTCGGACGGGCTCACTGTCCGGGAGACCGAGGTGGTGGTGCTGATCGCCGAGGGCCTCAGCAACCAGGAGATCGCCCGTCGGTTGCACGTCTCCACGGCGACGGTGAAGACCCACATCAACAACCTCTTCGCCAAGACGGGTCTCAAGGACCGTGCGCAGGCGGTGCGTTACGCGTACGGGAAGGGGCTTGTACGGCCACCGAGGGGGTGAGTCACCTGATGGGGTGAAGAGCGCGGGGAAGAAGAGTCGGGGATCTTCCCGTTCTGTCCATCCTTGGGCATGCAGTCAAGCAACGGTCGCTCCCGCGGAGGCGGCGGTGGTGCCGAGAGTTCGGTCGACAACCACGAGAGTCATGTTCCGGTGCCCGCCGGAGGGCCCGGACAGGTGAGGTATGACGATCCCTGGTACGACGCACTGGCCTCCGGCTGGGGCGAGTCGGGTGGTGTCGGCGCGCCCGTGCCCGCGGTTTCGCAGGCGCCGCGCGAGAAGGAGGCCCCAGCTGTCGCGGCGGCCGAGGTGTACCTGGAAGTGCAGCGCAGCGCGGCCTTTCAGGAGGTGCGCAGTCGGTACCGGCGATTCGTGGTGCCGGCGGTCGTCGTGTTCTTCGTCTGGTACCTCGCCTATGTCGTGACCGCGACGACGGCACCCGGGCTGATGGCACGTCCCGTGGCGGGTGCGGTGAACGTGGCGATGCTGGCGGGACTGGGGCAGTTCCTCACGACCTTCCTGTTCACCTGGGCCTATGCGCGGCACGCGCGGCTGCGCCGGGACCGGGCCGCGCTCGAACTGCGGTGGGACACCCAGGAACTGACACGCGGCATCCGGGGCGGTGTGTCGTGACGGGGGACCATCAGACGCTGGCGTTGCTTCTGTTCAGTGTGTTCGTCGCCGTGACGCTGGGGATCACGACATGGGTGAGCCGTCACCGGCACGGCTCGGCGGAGGAGTTCTACGCGGGCGGCCGGCTCTTCTCACCGATGGAGAATGGTTTTGCCATCGCGGGTGACTACATGTCGGCCGCCTCCTTCCTCGGCATCTCCGGACTGATCGCCCTCTACGGCTACGACGGGCTGCTGTACTCGGTGGGCTTCCTCGTGGCCTGGCTCCTCGTGCTGTTCCTCGTCGCCGAACTGGTGCGCAACTGCGGGCGGTTCACGCTCGCCGACGTGGTCGCGGCGCGGATGAGCGAGCGGCCCGTGCGGATCGCGGCGGGAACCTCCTCGGTCACCGTGTCCGTTCTGTATCTGGTGGCGCAGATGGTGGGAGCGGGCAGTCTGGTCGCGCTGCTGCTCGGAGGCACCAGCGGGGCGGCGCGGACCTGGACGGTCATCGGGGTCGGCGCGCTCATGGTGATCTATGTGTCGTTGGGAGGGATGCGGGCCACCACCTGGATCCAGATCGTGAAGGCGGTCCTGCTGCTGGCGGGCACCGTCACGCTGACCGTGCTCGTCCTGATGCGGTTCCACGGCGACTTCGACCAACTGCTGCGCACGGCGGCGGAGCGCAGTGGTCACGGTGAAAGCTTCCTGGCACCCGGCCTGAGGTACGGCGGGGACTGGACCGCCCGCTTCGACTTCATCAGCCTCGGACTCGCGCTGGTGCTGGGCACGGCCGGGCTGCCGCACATCCTGTCCCGCTTCTACACCGTGCCCACCGCGCGGGCCGCCCGGCGCTCGGTCGTCTGGTCGATCGGGCTCATCGGCGGCTTCTACCTGATGACGATCGTCCTCGGGTTCGGCGCGGCGGCGATCGTGGGGCCGGAGGCGGTACGGGGATCCAACGCGGCCGGGAACACGGCGGTTCCGCTGCTGGCACTCGACCTGGGCGGCGGCGCGGACTCCACGGGAGGAACGGTTCTCTTCGCGATCGTGGCCGCCATCGCCTTCGCCACGATCCTCGCTGTGGTCGCCGGGATCACGCTCGCCTCCTCCGCGTCCGTCGCCCACGACCTGTACGCCTCACTGCGGCGTCCCCATGCCAAGCCGCGCAGCGAAGTGGCCGTCGCCCGCGCCGCGGCCGTCGGCATCGGGGTGGTCGCGATCGCCCTCGGTCTGCTGGCACGCGACCTGAACGTGGCGTTCCTCGTGGGACTCGCGTTCGCCGTCGCCGCGTCCGCCAATCTGCCGGTGCTGCTCTACTCGCTGTTCTGGCGCGGCTTCACCACGCGTGGCGCCGTGTGGGCCGTCTACGGCGGGCTGATCCCGGCCGTCGCGCTCGTGGTGCTGTCGCCGGTGGTGTCGGGCAGCCCCGAGTCACTGTTCCCGGGCGTCGACTTCCAGTTCTTCCCGCTGCAGAACCCCGGGCTCGTCTCGATCCCGTTGGGCTTCGTCGCGGGCTGGCTCGGCACGGTCACCTCGGCGGAACTGCCCGACGAGGCCAAGCACGCGGAGACCGAGGTGCGGTCGCTGACGGGAGCGGGGGCCGTGTAAGGGGCGGCGCTGTCACCGTCGTACGGCAGGGGCTCACCCGGATGCAGCGGTCGCACCCACCGGTCGGCTCTCAGCCGTGGGTCGCCCACACATAGCGGTGCTCCGGCCGGCCCGCGTCGCCGTACTTGAGGGTGAGTCTGGCCCGCCCCGTGCGCTCCAGGAGCTTCAGATAGCGCTGGGCGGTCTGGCGGCTCACTCCGGTGCGCTCGGCGATCTCCTGGGCCGACAGGGGGCCTTCGGCGTTCATGAGGGAGCGTCGTACGAGTTCCGCGGTGGTGGGGGAGTGGCCCTTGGGGAGTGCGGGCTCCGACGGTGTGGACAGGGCGCCGAAGATACGGTCGACCTCGGCCTGTTCGGCCTCGCCGCCGCCCTCGAGGGTGCGGCGCAGCTGCGCGTACGCCTCCAGCTTGGCGCGCAGGCCCGCGAAGGCGAACGGCTTGACCAGGTACTGCAGCGCGCCCTGTCGCATCGCGGCCTGCACGGTCGAGACGTCCCGCGCCGCCGTCACCATGATCACATCGGTCTGGTGGCCACGTCGGCGCATTTCCTGGACGACCGTGAGGCCCGTCTCGTCGGGCAGGTAGTGGTCCAGGAGGATCAGGTCCACCTGGGGCAGCGCCTCCAACTGGCTCAGCGCCTCGGCCGCGCTGTGCGCCTCGCCGGCCACATGGAAGCCCGGGACCTTCTCGACATAGGCGGCGTTGACCCGCGCGACCCGGATGTCGTCGTCCACGACCAGGACCTCGATCATCGCGATTCCTCCTCGGTGGCGGACGGCTGGGCCTGCGGCGCCGTGAGGGCGGGTTCCGGCTCGGCCAGGGCGTCGGGCAGGACGACCGTGAACTCCGCACCCCCGCCGCCCGCCTCGCCGACCCTGGCGCTGCCACCCTGGCGTTCGGCGAGCCTGCGCACAAGGGAGAGCCCGATGCCGCGGTTCCGGTGGGCCGGCGGCTTCTTCGTGGACCAGCCCTCGGTGAAGACCAGCTCGCGGTGCTCCACCGGGACTCCGGGCCCCGTGTCCCGCACCCTGAGGACGGCGGTCCGCCCCTCCGCGCGCAACTCGACCTCCACGCGCGCGTGCGGCGTGCCCGCGACGGCGTCCAGCGCGTTGTCGACCAGGTTGCCGAGGATGGTGACCAGCCCACCGGGGTCGACCAGCCGGTCCGGCAGCCGGGTCCGGTCCGAGACCCACAGGGCGACCCCGCGCTCGGCCGCGACGGTCGCCTTGCCGACCAGCAGAGCGGCGAGCAGGGGGTCCTGGATCTTCTCGGTGACCTGTTCGGCGGTGGCGCGGTGGTCGCCGACGACCTCGCCGACGAAGTCCACGGCGTCGTCGTACATCTCCAGTTCGAGCAGCCCGAGGAGCGTGTGCATGCGGTTGGCGTGCTCGTGGTCCTGGGCGCGCAGTGCGTCGATCAGCCCCTGCGTGGAGTCGAGCTCCCGGCCCAGCTGCTCCAGCTCGGTGCGGTCGCGCAGGGTGGCGACGGCGCCGCCGTCGTCGGTGGGCATGCGGTTGGCGACCAGCACCCGCTGGCCGCGCACGGTGAGCAGGTCGGTGCCCGTCACCCGGCCGGCGAGCACGTCGGCCGTGCGGCCCTCGCCGAGCGCCTCGTCCGGGGAGCGGCCGACGGCCTCGTCGCCGATGCCCAGCAGGCGCTGCGCCTCGTCGTTGAGCAGGCGCACGCGACCGGTGCGGTCCAGGGCGACGACGCCCTCCCGGATGCCGTGCAGCATGGCCTCGCGCTCCGCGAGCAGGCCCGAGATGTCCGAGAAGGCCAGGTCCCGGGTCTGTCGATGGACCCGGCGGGAGATGAGCCAGGCGGCCAGCGCACCGACGGCCAGGGCGCCGCCGGCGTACGCGAACAGCCCCGGGATCGCGTGGATCAGCCGCGCGCGCACGCTGTCGTACGCGATGCCGACCGAGACGGCGCCGACGATGTCGCCGTCGCTGTCGCGCAGCGGCACCTTGCCGCGGGCGGAGCGGCCCAGGGTGCCACTGTCGATCTCCATGACCTCCTTGCCGGCGAGAGCCTGGCCGGGGTCGGTCGAGACGGTCCTGCCGACCTGGTCGGGGGTGGGGTGCGACCAGCGCACGCCCCGCCAGTCCATCACCACGACGTACTCGGCCCTGGTGGTCTCGCGGATCCGCTCCGCCGCCCTCTGGACGGGCCCGTCGGCTGTCGGAGGCGTGTTCTTGACCTCTTCGGCGATCCGCGGCTCGGCGGCGGTGGTCTGCGCGATCGCGAGCGCACGGCGCATCGCCTGGTCGTCCAGTTGGTCGCTGAGCGGGGCGAGGAAGAGTCCGGTCGCGAGCACCGCGACGCCCGCGGCGATCGCCAGCTGCATCAGCAGCACCTGCGAGAACACGCGCCGCGGCAGGCCGAGGCGCAGGCGGCGGGCGGGGGAAGTGCGGCTCATACCCATGACGGTACGTGGGTGGGTCTCGGCTGCCGCAGGGGGTGTGGCGTGGATTACTTGATCAATATGTGAGACGCCTGGATGACGCGTGTGGTGCGACAGGGCTCGGTGAAGTCGGTGCGTGTGCCCTCAGCTCGCGAGCGCCGTCGCCGCCGTCAGCTCGCACACCGCCACCACGTCCATGCGCGCGGGCGAGCCGAGCACCGACGCTCCGCAGCTCTCCGCGCGGGCCGGCAGGGACGCGCTCTGGGCCACCACGACACGCCAGCGGCGTCCGTCGGCGTGGGCGACGGTCACCTCCCAGCGCGGCGCCGCGCCTTCCGTGCGGACGACGGCGAGGGCGTCCGCCGCGTACTCGCCCGTGGCCGAGCGCACGGCCAGTTCGGCCGCCTGGCCGGGCCGCTCCCAGGCCGAGTTCCCGCGGCACCCCTCCACGACGATCCGCCCCTCCTGGACGCTGTGCAGGATCTCCTTGACGGCATGGGCCTCGGCCCGGCCGTAGGCGTATCCGTACGGCAGGACGAGCAGTGTCGGCGAGAAGCGATGACCACCCAGATGGGTGACTTCCCAGGTGCCCCCGACGCCGGACGCGGCCAGCTCGGCGGCCAGCGGGCGGCCGAGGAGCGCGCAGCAGCGGTCGCGCTTGCCGTTGGTGCAGACGAGGGCGAGCGGCTCGCCGGTGTGCGGCCGCCCGTCGAGCGCCGTGTCGAAACTGCTGTGGTCGCCCGCGCCGAGCGCGGCCAAGTCGAGGTCGAGCAGTTCCCGCGGGTCGCGGGTGGTGGCGGAGCGCAGCCACGCGTTGCCGGGCAGGGTGTGCGCGGCGTACACGTGACGCGTGGTCGGCGTGCCGCTGTCGGCGTGCCGCCCGGGGCGGCGGATCAGCGCGACGCGCACGTCCGTGCCCTTCGCGGCCGCTTCCAGGGCACGTCCCAGTGCGGGGTCCAGGTGGCTCGAAGTGAGCGCCGTGGCACCCCAGGGGCCTGGCTGCTCCAGCAGCAGCCAGGTCCTCGCTGTGGCCGCGGTCCCGGAAATGGGCTCGTCGAGCTCCTGGGAGACGGTTGAGCACGTACTCACAGAGGTGAGCCTAACCTGACTTGAGGCAGGGTGACTTCCGGCGGGGTGTGGCCTACTCCGGGAGGGGCTGCGGCGGCCTGGGTCCGACGTAGTGGCCGCTGGGGCGCATCCGCAGGGGGCGCTCCCCGTACTCCTCCAGGGCGTGGGCGATCCAGCCCGCGGTTCGGGCCACCGCGAAGATCGTCTCGGCCGCCGTGGCGGGCATGCCGGAGGAGGCGGTGAGGACGGCGAGGGCCAGGTCGACATTGGCGTGCAGGGGGGCGTGGCGGGCGGTGGTGGCCACGATGTCGTGGGCGGCGGCGAGGGCGGGCTCGGCCCTGGGGATCTGCTCCAGCAGGGCGAACAGGGCACGCGCGCGTGGGTCCTCGCCGGGGTAGAGGCGATGGCCCAGCCCCGGAATACGGCGGCCGGCCCGCAGTTCGTCCGCGATCACGGGGACCGCGCTGCCCTGGTCGAGCACGTCGAGCAGCAGCTTGTGGGCCAGCCCGCCGGCCGCGCCGTGCAGGGGCCCCTCGATCACGCCGAGCCCGGCGGAGACGGCCGCGTAGGCGTGCGCACGGGCCGACGCGGCGACACGGACGGCGAGGGTCGACGCGGCAAGGTCGTGGTCGACGAGCAGGGCGAGCGCGGTGTCCAGGGCGCGCAGGGAAGCCTCGTCGGCGGGCCGGCCGCTGAGCCGTGTCCACAGCCGGTGGGCGAGGGGGCCGCCGTCGCCCCGGTCGTGCAGGACCGGCGGCAGGGCGGCGACCAGCGTGGGGATGAGCACGCGCGCGGTGCCGAGCACGGTCTCCTCGGAGAGGTCGAAGCGCAGCGGATCCGCGGCCGAGGCGGCGATCGCCGCGACCCGCAACCGGTCGGTGGGAGCGGCGTGCTCGGGCAGCGCGTCCACGGCACGGCGGGCGACGGCGACGGCGGCCTCGGGCGCAGTGAAGGTGGCACCGGGTCGGGGCCGCCCCGTCCACAGCCACTCGGCGACCTCTTCGTAGGAGTGCCGTGCGGCCAGTTCGATGGCGTCGACGCCCCGGAAGTAGTACCGGTCCGCCTCGATCAACGTGATACGCGTCCGTACGGACAGTTCGCCTCCGGAGCCGGAACTTCCGCCGCCGTCCCGCCTGTTGCGCCGGGCGAGCGCCTCCACCTCCTTGGCGTCGAAGGTGCTGCCCCGGCCGCCGGGCACACGCCGGCTGGTGAGCTGACCGCGGCTCACGTAGGCGTACACGGTCTCGGGCTTCACGCCGAGCAGCTCGGCGGCCTCCTTGGTGCTCAGCCGCTGTCCGGCGGGGACGGGGAGGGGTTCTTGATCGCGCATAGGACGTCACCGTATCCGCAGCTCGCTGCATTGATCGGATATTGATTCGCTTGTATTGATTCAATCAATATTGACAGGTAATCAGTCAGCATGGACAGTCAAATCAAGTCGAGGGAGGAATCATGTCCGTCAACAGGTCAGCGGCCGTTCTGGTCGACGTACCGCGGGGACTCGCGGGCGTCGTCGTCACCGACACCGAGATCGGTGACGTACGGGGACGCGAGGGCTTTTACCACTACCGCCAGTACTCGGCCGTCGAACTCGCGCAGACCCGCAGCTTCGAGGACGTCTGGCATCTGCTGATCCACGGCGCACTGCCGGACGCGGAACGGGGCGCCGCCTTCGCCGCCGAGACCGCCGCGCTGCGGCGGCTGCCCGACGAGGTGCTGGCCGCGCTGCCCGCCATCGCCGCGGCCGGCGCGGGCTCCGGTCCGCTCGCCGGGATGCGGACCGCGCTGTCGCTGCTCGGCTCGGCGAAGGGCTTCCGCCCGGTGTACGACCTCGACCCGGACCGGCGTCGCCAGGACACCGTCGTCGCGGCGGCGGCCGTACCGACGCTGCTCACCGCGCTGCACAGACTGGGCGCGGGGCTGGAGCCGGTGGAGCCGCGCGAGGACCTGTCGTATGCGGCGAACTACCTCTACATGCTGACGGGTTCGGAGCCGGAGCCGGCGCGGGCCCGGGCGGTGGAGCAGTACTTGATTTCAACCATTGATCACGGCTTCAACGCATCAACCTTCACGGCCCGGGTCATCGCATCGACCGGTGCCGATGTGGCGGCGTGTCTCGTGGGGGCGGTGGGGGCGTTGTCCGGGCCCCTGCACGGGGGTGCGCCCAGTCGTGCGCTGGACACCCTGGACGCGATCGGGACGCCCGACCGCATCGACTCCTGGATTCGCGAGCGGGTCCTGGCCGGTGACCGCATCATGGGCTTCGGTCATGCGATCTACCGCACGGAGGATCCCCGTTCCCGGATGCTCCGCGAGGTCTGCCGGCAGTTCGGCGGTTCGCGCGTCGACTTCGCCGTCGAGGTCGAGCGCCACGTCGAGCGGATCCTCGCCGAACTGAAGCCGGGCCGGGAACTCCACACCAACGTCGAGTTCTACGCGGGCGTGGTCATGGAACTGTGCGGCCTGCCACGCGAGATGTTCACGCCGACGTTCGCGGCGGCGCGCGTGGTGGGCTGGAGCGCCAACATCCTGGAACAGGCGGCGGACTCGAAGATCATCAGGCCGGTGGCGCGGTATGTGGGGCCGGGGGCGCCGGTGGCGGTGCCTCGGGCGGCCTGACATACGTGTGGCCTGGTGCCGTTCTGGCGCCAGGCCTCATCGGTGATGATCGAGCAGGTACGGGGTGACGAACTGCTCGCCGGGTCGATGCCCAGGTCGCTCAGCGGTTCTGTGCGGCCGGGGAAGCTTCGCGGGACGCGTGTGGGTGAGAGGGGGCTCGCTCGGCGTCAGACGTCGGGGATGTCCGCCTTGGCGCGAATCAGGGTCTCTCTGCTGACGATGACGATGCGCTCGTAGTCGGCGCGGGCTGCATCGGCGGGGAGTTCACGCTCCAGTGCCTCGGTTGCCTCGGTGCCGATGACGGCGAAGTTGCCGTCGCTGAGTTCGAACAGGTCCGGGCAGGTAGCTCCTGAACTACTGCCTCGGGCGCTGGGAGGCACACCGATGCGGCGCACGATCTTCAAAGGTACCGGTCCTTACGAAAAGGTCTGGGCATAGTGGTGGGGAGCAGGTTACTGGTGTTTCTGAGTCCCCTGTGGCCGGACCGCAAGAAAATCACTCGGTCGGCGGATCACCGACGACCCACCACTCGTCCGTGTCGGATTCGTCGAAGTCCCGGACGAGGCCATCGACCATGTGCCCCAACTGCGCTTCCACGGATGACTCGTCCAGGCTGGCGCGCATGTGCCTCGATGCCTCCCAGTACTCACGGAAGACCGGACTCTGGAAGAATTCCCGCAGGCGCGTGTACAGCTCCTCCCGACCCAGGAGTTCCGCCTGGTAGAGGTGGTAGAGGTAGGCGTACCAGGCGTTGGCGTAGAAGAACTGACGGCGCCTCTCCGCCGGGATGCTCTTGTCGTAGGAGTCGATCACCGCGGCGAGAGAGGGATCGTCGATCGCCCTCGCCAGCAACTCCCAGTGCATGCGCTGCTGATGGGCCAGAGCTTTGCGCCGGATCGCCAACTCTTCGAGTTCCAGCCTCCTGTCGTGCCGACGTGCCTTCTCCAACCACCATTGACGCGCTGCCACCGTCATGGTGGCGGTGGCAGCCAGGAGAGTGAGCGCGGCAGGGCCCAGCCTCCCCGCGGTGTGCTTCCGTGTGGCCATGTCAACCCCCGAATCAGGCGGCCGTCCGCCGGTCGTCGGGGTGCGGGTCGACGGAGGGGACCGGCGAGCGGTGGGCGGCGCTTGCCGTCTCCCAGAATGCCGAGCGGCTCTGATCGGCGGGGAGGCGGAGAGGAGGCGCACGGAGGGAAGCGAGGGTCGCACAATCCGGCGCCTTCCCCAACGTCTGCCCCGCAAGGACTGCTAACAATCGTTCACTCAGCGGCGATTCTTACGGCTCGTATCCTGGGTGGGCATTCAATCCTTGGACGTGCGCAGGGGGTCAGACCGGCGTACGCGGTGGCGTGAGAGAGGTAGCGCGTTGAGTCGGAGCTCGCACCAGATCCCGGTCGTCGTGCTCGCCGGATTCCTCGGCTCCGGCAAGACCACGCTGCTCAACCATCTCCTCCACCGCAGCGGAGGCAGCCGTATCGGTGCCGTCGTCAACGACTTCGGGGCCATCGAGATCGATGCGATGGCCGTCGCCGGGGCCCTCGGCGACTCCACGGTCTCCCTCGGGAACGGGTGTCTGTGCTGTGCCGTGGACGCCAGTGAGCTGGATGAGTACCTGGAGCGGCTCGCCCGGCCGTCCCTCGGCATCGACGTCATCGTGATCGAGGCCAGCGGTCTCGCCGAACCCCAGGAACTCGTGCGCATGGTGCTCGCCAGTGAGCATCCGGGGATCGTGTACGGCGGGCTGGTCGAGGTCGTCGACGCCGCCGAGTTCGACGACACCCGCGCGCGGCATCCCGAGATCGACCGGCACCTCGGCCTCGCCGACCTCGTCGTCGTCAACAAGCTCGACCGGGTCGCCGACGGCGAGCGGGTCCTCGATCTGGTCCGGTCCCTCGTCAACCGGGCAGCCGTCGTGCCTGCGCGCTACGGCCGCGTCGACCCCGAGTTCCTCTTCGACTGCCGGCCCAGCGAGGAACGTATCGGGCAGCTGTCCTTCGACGACCTGCACGATCACGCGGGCGGGGACAGCCACGACCAGCACCTGCACAGCGGCTACGACAGTGTGGCCTTCGTCTCCGAAGTGCCGCTCGACCCACGCCGGTTGATGCAGTTCCTCGACAGCAGGCCCGAGGGGTTGTACCGGATCAAGGGGTACGTCGACTTCGGGCCGAACGACTCCGGGAACCGTTACGCCGTGCATGCCGTCGGGCGGTTCCTGCGTTTCTACCCGGAGCCCTGGACGCCCGCCGAGGCCCGCCTCACCCAGCTGGTGCTCATCGGCTCCGGCATCGACGCGTCCGCCCTCGGCAAGGAGCTTCAGGCGTGCAAGAGCGACGCCCCACACGCCGACGAGCACGGCATGTGGGGCGTTCTGCGCTACGTACAGGAGCCGGAGGACGAGGCCCCGGAGGCAGAGGCCCCCGAGGAGCCTTAGACCGGTCCTGCCACCACCGACACCGTCTTCGGCAGCGACACACCCGAGCCGTCGCGGCGCGGGTCCATCTCCGGGAGGTCGGCCGGGGTGCCGTTCTTCTGTGCCGCCTTCGCCGGGACGGGTCCCGCCCAGGCCAGCGACAGGCAGTCCTCGCCCTTGAGGAAGCGCTGGCAGCGGACACCGCCGGTGGCCCGGCCCTTGCGCGGGTACTGGTCGAACGGGGTCAGCTTGGCCGTCGTCTGGACGGAGTCGTCCAGGGTGCCGCGCGAGCCCGCGACCGTGAACACCACCGCGTCCGCGGCGGGATCCACGGCCGTGAAGGAGATCACCTTCGCGCCCTCGGTGAGCTTGATGCCCGTCATGCCGCCAGCCGGGCGGCCCTGGGGGCGGACCTGGGAGGCCTGGTAGCGCAGCAGTTGCGCGTCGTCCGTGATGAAGACCAGGTCCTCCTCGCCGGTGCGCAGCTCCACCGCGCCGACGATCCGGTCGCCCTCCTTGAGGGTGATGACCTCCAGCTCGCCCTTGTTGGTCGGATAGTCGGGCACCACGCGCTTGACGACGCCCTGCGCGGTGCCGATCGCCAGACCGGGTGAGGACTCGTCGAGCGTGGTCAGACAGATCACCGTCTCGTCCCCCTCCAGGGGGACGAACTCCGCCACCGGGGCGCCGCCCGAGAGGTTCGGCGCGGCCGCGGTGTCCGGGAGCTGGGGCAGGTCGACGACGTTCACCCGCAGCAGGCGCCCGGAGGACGTGACGACACCCACCTCGCCGCGCGCGGTGGCCGGCACCGCCGAGACGATCACGTCGTGCTTGGTGCGCCGGGCGTCGGCGTCCTCCGGGAACGGCTCGCCGTTCGCCGTACGGGCCAGCAGGCCCGTGGAGGACAGGAGCACGCGGCACGGGTCGTCGGCCACCTGGAGCGGCACGGCGGCCGCCGGGGAGCCCGCCGACTCCAACAGGACCGTACGCCGCTCGGTGCCGAACTTCTTCGCCACCGCGGCCAGTTCGGCGGAGACCAGCTTGCGCAGCTCGGAGTCCGAGTCGAGGATCCGGGTCAGCTCCGCGATCTCCGCGTTCAGCCGCTCCTTCTCCGACTCCAGCTCGATGCGGTCGAACCTGGTGAGGCGGCGCAGCGGCGTGTCCAGGATGTACTGCGTCTGGATCTCGCTCAGCGAGAAGCGCTCGATCAGGCGCTGCTTGGCCTGCGCGGAGTTGTCGCTGGAGCGGATGAGGCGGATGACCTCGTCGATGTCCACCAGCGCGGTGAGCAGGCCCTCGACCAGGTGCAGACGGTCGCGCTTCTTGGTGCGGCGGAACTCGCTGCGGCGGCGCACGACCTCGAAGCGGTGGTCGAGATAGACCTCCAGGAGCTCCTTGAGACCGAGGGTGAGGGGCTGGCCGTCCACCAGCGCCACGTTGTTGACGCCGAAGGACTCCTCCATGGGCGTCAGCTTGTAGAGCTGCTCCAGGACGGCCTCCGGCACGAAGCCGTTCTTGATCTCGATGACCAGGCGCAGGCCGTGCGCCCGGTCGGTGAGGTCCTTGACGTCCGCGATGCCCTGCAGCTTCTTCGAGCCGACCAGGTCCTTGATCTTGGCGATGACCTTCTCGGGACCGACCGTGAAGGGCAGCTCCGTGACGATCAGGCCCTTGCGGCGCGCCGTCACGTTGTCCACGGCCACCGTCGCGCGGATCTTGAAGGTGCCGCGGCCCGTCTCGTACGCGTCCCGGATGCCGGAGAGGCCGACGATCCGGCCGCCGGTGGGCAGGTCGGGGCCCGGGACGTGCCGCATCAGGGCCTCGAGGTCCGCGTTCGGGTAGCGGATCAGGTGACGGGCGGCCGCGATGACCTCGGCCAGGTTGTGCGGCGGCATGTTCGTGGCCATGCCGACCGCGATGCCCGAGGCCCCGTTCACCAGGAGGTTCGGGAAGGCGGCCGGCAGTGCCACCGGCTCCTGCTCCTGGCCGTCGTAGTTGGGGTTGAAGTCGACCGTGTCCTCGTCGATCGACTCGGTCATCAGGCTCGTCGCCTCGGCCTGGCGGCACTCGGTGTACCGCATGGCGGCCGGCGGGTCGTCGTTGCCCAGCGAGCCGAAGTTGCCGTGGCCGTCGACCAGCGGGACGCGCATGGAGAAGGGCTGGGCCATGCGCACCAGGGCGTCGTAGATCGACGCGTCGCCGTGCGGGTGCAGCTTGCCCATGACCTCGCCGACGACCCGGGCGCACTTCACATAGCTGCGATCGGGGCGCAGGCCCATCTCGTTCATCTGGTAGACGATGCGCCGGTGCACCGGCTTGAGGCCGTCGCGGGCGTCCGGCAGGGCGCGGGAGTAGATGACCGAGTACGCGTACTCGAGGAAGGAGCCCTGCATCTCGTCGACGACGTCGATGTCGAGGATCTTCTCCTCGTACGAGTCGTCGGGCGGCGGGGTCTTCGTGCTGCGGCGGGCCATCGCTGCCGGCTCCTCCTGTTTCTGGTAGTTCGCCTACGGGACGCTCAGGTCGGTCTCGAGAGCCCGATCGTGCTCAGCCCTTCGGGCCTCAGCGCGCTCGACCTCTCGACACCGCCGCGTCCCTTCGGCTCACTCGTGCTGAAGCGTGAACGGGATCTGACGCGGACCATTGTGGACCGCGGCACTGACAGTGCGGGCCAGGGCCCTCTGTCGGCTGCCCGGCCCGGAATGCGGGCGGGCGCCTGACCGCGGTTGCCCGCAGGCTACGCGATCTCGCTGACGGCGTACGTCGTCCGGGAACTTCGCCGACCGCCCGCACGCTGCATACAGTGGCAGGACCGGCAGGAAAACCGCGGTTTTCAGCGACCGCGACCGCGATCGAAGGGACGTACATGCCCATGGGTCACACGGCCACAGCCCAGGCAGGCTCCGGCGGACTGACAGCGACCGAGCACCGCCTGGCCAATGGCCTGCGCGTGGTGCTCTCCGAGGACCATCTGACCCCCGTCGCGGCGGTGTGCCTCTGGTACGACGTCGGCTCGCGCCACGAAGTCAAGGGTCGTACCGGCCTGGCTCACCTCTTCGAGCACCTTATGTTCCAGGGATCCGGCCAGGTCAAGGGCAACGGCCACTTCGAGCTGGTCCAGGGCGCCGGCGGCTCGCTCAACGGAACCACCAGCTTCGAGCGCACCAACTACTTCGAGACCATGCCCACCCACCAGCTGGAGCTCGCCCTCTGGCTGGAGGCCGACCGCATGGGCTCGCTGCTGGCCGCCCTCGACGACGAGTCGATGGAGAACCAGCGGGACGTCGTCAAGAACGAGCGCCGGCAGCGCTACGACAACGTCCCGTACGGCACGGCCTTCGAGAAGCTCACCGCCCTTGCCTACCCGGAGGGCCACCCCTACCACCACACCCCGATCGGCTCGATGGCCGACCTGGACGCGGCCACGCTGGAGGACGCGCGCGCGTTCTTCCGCACGTACTACGCGCCGGGCAACGCCGTCCTGTCGGTCGTCGGCGACATCGACCCGGAGCAGACGCTCGCCTGGATCGAGAAGTACTTCGGGTCCATCGCACCGCACGACGGCAAGCCCGCGCCCCGCGACGGCTCGCTGCCCGAGATCATCGGTGAGCAGCTGCGCGAGGTCGTCGAGGAAGAGGTCCCCGCGCGCGCGTTGATGGCCGCCTACCGGCTCCCGGAGGACGGCACGCGCGCGTGCGACGCGGTCGACCTGGCGCTCACCGTCCTCGGCGGCGGCGAGTCGTCCCGGCTCTACAACCGGCTCGTACGGCGTGACCGTACGGCGGTGGCGGCCGGCTTCGGCCTGCTGCGGCTGGCCGGGGCGCCCTCCCTGGGCTGGCTGGACGTGAAGACGTCCGGCGACGTCGAGGTGCCGGTCATCGAGGCCGCCATCGACGAGGAGCTCGCCCGGTTCGCCGAGGAGGGCCCCACGGCCGAGGAGATGGAGCGCGCCCAGGCCCAGTTGGAGCGCGAGTGGCTGGACCGGCTCGGCACGGTCGCGGGCCGTGCCGACGAACTGTGCCGGTACGCCGTCCTGTTCGGCGACCCGCAGCTCGCCCTGACCGCCGTACAGCGCGTCCTCGACGTGACGGCCGAGGAGGTCCAGCAGATCGCCAAGGCCCGCCTGCGCCCCGACAACCGCGCGGTGCTCGTCTACGAGCCGATCTCCCCAGAACCTGCCGAGGACGCGGATCCCCCCGAAGACCCCGAGGCCGAGGCCACGGTCGAAGCCGGCGACAAGAACGAGGAGGCGGCCCGGTGACCGAGCTCGCCACGATGGAATTCCACCCCCAGCCCCAGGCCGGCGAGGCCAGGCCCTGGGCCTTCCCGGCGCCCGAGCGCGGCACGCTCGACAACGGCCTGACGGTGCTGCGCTGCCACCGCCCCGGCCAGCAGGTCGTCGCCGTGGAGGTGCTCCTGGACGCTCCCCTGGAGGCCGAACCGGCCGGTCTGGACGGCGTCGCCACGATCATGGCGCGGGCCTTCTCCGAGGGCACCGACAAGCACTCCGCCGAGGAGTTCGCCGCCGAGCTGGAGCGCTGCGGCGCCACCCTCGACTCGCACGCCGACCACCCCGGCGTACGGCTCTCCCTCGAGGTCCCCGCCTCCCGCCTGGCCAAGGCGCTCGGTCTGCTCGCAGACGCGCTCAGGGCGCCCGCGTTCGCCGACAGCGAGGTCGAGCGACTGGTCCGCAACCGCCTGGACGAGATCCCGCACGAGCTGGCCAACCCGTCCCGGCGTGCCGCCAAGGAGCTCTCCAAGGAGCTGTTCCCGGCGACCTCGCGCATGTCGCGCCCGCGCCAGGGCACCGAGGAGACGGTCGAGAACATCGACTCCGCGGCCGTGCGCGGCTTCTACGAGAAGCACGTCCGCCCCGCCACCGCCACCGCCGTGGTCGTCGGCGACCTCACCGGCATCGACCTCGACGCGCTGCTCGGTGACACCCTCGGCTCCTGGACCGGCTCCTCGGCCGAGCCCCGTCCCGTGCCGCCGGTGACCGCCGACGACACCGGCCGGGTCGTCATCGTGGACCGCCCCGGCGCCGTCCAGACGCAGCTGCTGATCGGCCGTATCGGTCCCGACCGGCACGACCGCGTGTGGCCCGCCCAGGTACTCGGCACCTACTGCCTGGGCGGCACCCTCACCTCCCGCCTGGACCGCGTCCTGCGCGAGGAAAAGGGCTACACCTACGGTGTGCGGGCGTTCGGTCAGGTCATGCGCTCCGCTGCCCCTTCTTCCCCCGGAGGGGCTACAGGTGCCGCGATGCTGGCGATCAGCGGCTCCGTCGACACCCCGAACACCGGCCCCGCCCTTGACGACCTGTGGACGGTGCTGCGCACCCTCGCCGCCGGAGGGCTCACCGACGCCGAGCGTGACGTCGCCGTGCAGAACCTCGTCGGAGTGGCGCCGCTGAAGTACGAGACGGCGGCGGCCGTGGCGAGCACGCTGGCCGACCAGGTCGAGCAGCACCTGCAGGACGACTTCCAGGCGAGGCTCTACCAGCAGCTCGCGGCGACGGGCACCGTCGAGGCCACCGCGGCGGTCGTGAGCGCCTTCCCGGTCGACCGTCTGGTGACCGTCCTCGTCGGGGACGCGGCGCAGATCAAGGAGCCCGTGGAGGCTCTCGGGATCGGCGAAGTCACCGTCGTTTCGGCGGAGTAGGCGCACGCGCGCGTGGCGAAGCGGGCCAACGCGCGTCCAGGGGCCCTGGTGACCCAAGAGTCACCAGGGCCCCCCTATGTCCGAATTGAGGGAGAGGTTGCCTGTCTGCCCTGTGGCATGCGCTACAAAAGCCGTCATTCGTTTGGGGTTTGAAACTTGGCGCGTTTAGCGTCATGCGGGCTGTCCGTCAGGCACCGCGCCGCACCCGCGGCACCGGGCAGCCATCGCCGAGTCCCCACATGGCGCGAGCCAGGGGAGCCGGGGACCCACACCACAAGTCCCTGGGGTGAATCGGACGCCCGCGCGCATCGCGAGGGGGCCCGTAGGAGACCTTCCTGCTCCGAACCCGTCAGCTAACCCGGTAGGCGAGAAGGAAGGAAAGGATCAGCCACTACATGGCGTTCACCTGCGCCACCGGGAAGCATCGTCGTCCCAGCCGGATGAAGCGCACCACCGCCCGTGCGGCGGGTGTCGCGGCCCTCACCACCACCGGTGTCGTCGGCACCCTGGCCGCCCCGGCGCTCGCCGCCGAATCCGCCGTCGAGCAGACCGGTTTCATCCCCGTCATCTCCACCGGCGACTCGATCGCCGACCAGATCGACGCCCAGGCCGCCGCCCAGAAGCAGGCCGCCGAGGAGGCCGAGGCCCAGAGGAAGGCCGCCGAGGAGGCCGCGCGCAAGAAGGCGGCCGCCGAGGCCAAGGAGGCGCGCGAGATCAAGGAGCGCGCCGCCCGCGAGGCCGAGCGCAAGCGCCTCAACTCGTACGTCGCCCCCATCTCCGGCTCGTACATCTCGACCGGCTACAAGACCGGCGGCGCCGTCTGGTCCTCCGGCAGCCACACCGGCGTCGACTTCCACGCCGCGAGCGGCACCTCCGTCCAGGCGGTCGGCTCCGGCACGGTCGTCGAGGCCGGCTGGGGCGGGTCGTACGGCAACAACATCGTGATCAAGATGAACGACGGCACGTACACCCAGTACGGCCACCTGTCGTCCATCGGTGTCTCCGTCGGCCAGACGGTCACCCCGGGGCAGCAGATAGGCCTCTCCGGCGCCACCGGCAACGTCACCGGGGCACACCTGCACTTCGAGGCCCGCACGACCGCGGAGTACGGCTCGGACATCAACCCCGTCGCCTACCTCCGCTCGCACGGCGTGAACGTCTGACACTCGCGCCCGCGAACGTCCCACGCGCGCGTTCCGGCAACGTCTGACGACAGACGGCTCCCGTCCCGAAGCCCCGGCTCCCCGAGCCGGGGCTTTCGGCGTTTCAGACGGCCGTCTGTCCAAAAAATATCCATGGATTCCAGTCCGCCATCGGAAATTCCCGCTGATTGCAATAGAGTCACTGAACACACGTCAATCGTCGACGTTTCACGGGGATTAAAGCGGAGGTCGGTCATGCGTATTCCGGCGCACTCGGTATGCACGGCGATCCGGGACGACATCGTCGCGGGTGTCTACGAGCGCGGCAGCCGGCTCACCGAGGAACTGCTCGCGCGCCGCTACGGCGTCTCGCGTGTCCCCGTCCGCGAGGCCCTGCGCACGCTGGAGGCGGAGGGCTTCGTGGTGACCCGGCGGCACGCGGGCGCGTGCGTCGCGGAACCCACCGAGCAGGAGGGTGCCGACCTGCTGGAGATGCGCATGCTCCTGGAGCCGCTCGGCGCCTCCCGGGCCGCCCAGCGGCGCACCGAGGCCCATCTCAAGGTGCTGCGCGGCCTGGTCCGGCTGGGCCAGGAGCGGGCCAGGCGGGGCAACAGCGAAGACCTGCGCTCCCTGGGGGGCTGGTTCCACGAGACGCTCGCGCAGGCCTCCGGCAGTGCCGCGATGACCTCGATGCTGACCCAGCTGCGCCACAAGATCGCCTGGATGTACACGGTGGAGGCGCCGGCCAACCCGGTGGAGTCGTGGGCGGAGCACGGCGCGATCGTGGACGCGGTGGCGCGCGGCGACAGCGAACGCGCGCGGGCGCTCACGGCGCTGCACACGGAGCGCGCGACGGCGGCGCACCGGCTGCGATTCACCGGCGGCGGGGAGCGGCCGGACCGTGTGAGGAACTCGCAACCTCCCGTAAACATGACGGGCCTGCGGCATTAACACGGGCACCGTATACAAAGAGGGGATAATTCGCGGGGGATTATTTCCGCTGCCTGTGATCGGGAAATACGAAGGGCTCGCCCGATAATTCGGACGAGCCCTTCGCGGCAAACGTGAATTGTGTGCTCAGACGGTCTCGGGGAGTTCTTCGAGACCCTCGGAGACCAGCTTCGCCAGACGGTCGAGGGCCACGTCGGCGCCCTCGGCGTCGGAGGCGAGGATGATCTCCTCGCCGCCCTGGGCGCCCAGACCGAGGACGGCCAGCATGGAGGCCGCGTTGACGGGGTTGCCGTCGGCCTTGGAGATCGTCACCGGGATACCTGCGGCCGTGGCGGCCCGGACGAAGATGGAAGCGGGGCGGGCGTGGAGACCCTCGGCCCAGCCGACGTTGACGCGGCGCTCAGCCATGTGATGCTGCCCTTCGGTGTATCAGGTTGTCTAGACCAGTTTCCCATATCGTGAAGCATGCCCGGAGCGGTCCTTCGTCCCGCCCCGCGGCGTCGTCGGACCGCGGCCTCGGTCCGGCTTCTCGTCCTCCACAGACTGCCTCGCGCCGTTGTCGTACGCGAGCCGTACTCTGGGGCCCATGCAGACCTCGTCGGACCGGCACGAGTATCCCGCCCACTGGGAGGCCGACGTGGTGCTGCGCGACGGGGGTACCGCGCGCGTCCGGCCCATCACCGTTGATGACGCCGATCGCCTCGTCAGCTTCTACGAGCAGGTCTCGGACGAGTCGAAGTACTACCGCTTCTTCGCGCCCTACCCTCGTCTGTCCGCCAAAGACGTCCACCGCTTCACGCACCACGACTTTGTGGACCGGGTGGGACTCGCGGCCACCATCGGCGGCGAGTTCATCGCCACCGTACGCTACGACCGCATCGGGTCCGACGGCATGCCCGCCTCGGCCCCGGCCGACGAGGCAGAGGTCGCCTTCCTCGTGCAGGACGCCCACCAGGGACGCGGCGTCGCCTCCGCCCTCCTCGAACACATCGGCGCCGTCGCGCGCGAGCGGGGCATCCGGCGGTTCGCCGCGGAGGTGCTGCCCGCCAACAACAAGATGATCAAGGTATTCAGGGACGCCGGCTACACCCAGAAGCGCAGCTTCGAGGACGGCGTTGTACGCCTGGAGTTCGACCTGGAGCCGACGGACCGCTCGCTCGCCGTGCAGTACGCGCGCGAACAGCGCGCCGAGGCGCGGTCCGTGCAGCGGCTGCTCATGCCCGGGTCCGTCGCCGTGATCGGGGCCGGGCGGGCGCCCGGCGGTGTGGGCCGCAGCGTGCTCGACAACATCAGGGGCGCCGGATTCACCGGTCGGCTGCACGCCGTGAACAGAGCCCTCCCCGAGGAGCAGAAGGAACTCGGCGGGGTGCCCGCGTACCGGTCGGTGCGGGACATCGACGGGCCCGTCGACCTCGCGGTCGTCGCCGTGCCCGTGGAACACGTCCCCCACGTCGTCGAGGAGTGCGGACTGCACGGCGTGCAGGGGCTGGTGGTGCTCACCGCCGGGTACGCCGAGAGCGGGCCCGAGGGGCGCGAGCGGCAGCGCGAACTCGTCCGGCACGCGCGCGCGTACGGCATGCGGATCATCGGGCCGAACGCGTTCGGGATCATCAACACCTCCCCGCAGGTCCGGCTGAACGCCTCGCTCGCGCCGCAGACCCCCCGGCCCGGCCGGATTGGCCTGTTCGCCCAGTCCGGCGCGATCGGCATCGCCCTGCTCTCCCGGCTGCACCGGCGCGGCGGCGGGGTCACGGGGGTCACCGGTGTGTCGACGTTCGTGTCGTCCGGCAACCGGGCGGACGTCTCCGGCAACGACGTCCTTCAGTACTGGTACGACGATCCCGACACCGACGTCGTCCTCATGTACCTGGAATCCATCGGCAACCCGCGCAAGTTCACCCGGCTCGCCCGGCGTACGGCGGCCGCGAAGCCGCTGGTCGTGGTGCAGGGGGCGCGGCACGGGGGAGCGGCGCCGCAGGGGCACGCCGTACGGGCGACGCGGTTGCCGCACGCCACGGTGTCCGCGCTGCTGCGGCAGGCCGGGGTGATCCGGGTCGACACGATCACCGAGCTGGTCGACGCGGGGCTGCTGCTCGCGCGCCAGCCGCTGCCGGCCGGGCCCCGGGTGGCGATCCTCGGGAACTCCGAGTCACTGGGACTGCTGACGTACGACGCCTGCCTCGCCGAGGGGCTCAGGCCGCTGCCTCCGCTGGATCTGACGACCAGCGCCTCACCCGAGGACTTCCACGGGGCGCTGTCCCGGGCGCTCGTGGACGACGCGTGCGACGCGGTGGTCGTCACGGCGATACCGGCGGTGGGGGAGGAGGCGGCCGACGACGCGGACGCGGCCCTGGCTCAGGCGCTGCGATCGGCGGCCGAGCGAGTCCCCGGGAAGCCGGTCCTGGTGGTGCACGTGGAACTGGGCGGGCTCGCGGAAGCGCTGTCGGCCGCGGCGAGCACCGCACCCCAGGCGAGTTCACCGGCGCCCGGCACGGTCGGCCGCGACCACCCGTTCCGTGCGCTGGACCGACTGGCCGCCAAGGCGGCGGACGACGCGCCCGCCCCCGAGAACTGCTCCCGCCTCATCCCCGCCTACCCCGCCGCCGAACGAGCCGTCCGCGCCCTCGGTGAAGCCGTGAAGTACGCCCAGTGGCGGCGCGAGGCCGCCGAGCCCGGCAAGGTCCCCGAGTACGAGGACATCGACGAGAAGGGGGCCGCCGAGCTGATCGAAGGGCTGCTCGCGCGGGGGCAGGGGCTCACCCTCGGTACCGAGGAGACCTGCGAGCTGCTCGGGAAGTACGGAGTGCACGTCCACCGCGCGCTGCCCGCACCCGGCCCCGAGGACGCCGTCGCCGCCGCCCGCACCCTCGGCTACCCGGTCGCCCTCAAGGCCACCGCCCCGCACCTGCGCCACCGCGCCGACCTGGGCGGCGTACGCCTGGATCTCACGGACGAGGAACAACTGCGGCGGGCGTACGCCGAGTTGACCGAGCTCTTCGGGAAGCCGGAGGAGCTGCGGCCGGTGGTGCAGGGGATGGCACCCCGCGGGGTCGACACCGTGGTCAGGGCCGTCATCGACCCGGCGGCGGGGGCCGTACTGTCGTTCGGGCTGGCCGGGGCGGCCTCGCAGCTGCTCGGGGACATGGCGCACCGGCTGGTTCCGGTCACCGACCGGGAGGCGACCTCGCTGGTCCGGTCGATCCGGACGGCACCGCTCCTGTTCGGCTGGCGCGGCTCGACCCCCGTCGACACCCCGGCCCTGGAGGAACTGCTGCTGCGGGTGTCCCGGCTGGTCGACGACCACCCGGAGGTCGTCGCGGTCACCCTGGAGCCGGTCGTCGTCGCCCCACGTGGTCTCAGCGTCCTCGGCGCGTCCGTGCGGCTCGCACCGCCGCCGGCCCGCGACGACCTCGGCCCGCGGACACTGCCCGCGTACTGAGCGAGGTTTCCCCGGCACGGAGCGGTGCCTCGCAGTCAGTGGGTCCCCGTAGGATGGACGTCATGGCCAAGACCAGTACGACGACCCAGGGGCTGCGAGCGGCGATCGAGCGCAGCGGTTACTACCCGGCCCTCGTGGCCGAGGCGGTGGAGGCCGCTGTGGGCGGCGACACCATCCAGTCGTACCTGGTCCACCAGGAGACCACGTTCGACCAGAACGAGGTGCGGCGGCATGTGACCGTCCTCGTCCTCACCGGCACCCGCTTCATCGTCAGCCACACCGACGAGCAGGCCGCGGACACCACGTCCCCGACGCCGTACGCCACCACCTCCACCGAGTCCGTGAAGCTCGGCCGGATCTCCTCGGTCGTGATCAGCCGCGTGGTCGCCAACCCGGAGCAGTACGTGCCGGGCACCCTGCCCCGCGAGATCGTGCTGACCATCGGCTGGGGCGCCGTCTCCCGTCTCGACCTGGAGCCCGCCGCCTGCGGCGACCCCAACTGCGAGGCCGACCACGGCTACACCGGCAGTTCGACGGCGGACGACCTGAGCCTCAGGGTGAGCGAGGCCGGGGACGGCCAGGAGACGGTGCGCCAGGCGCTCGCCTTCGCCCAGGCCATCTCCGAGGCGACCGCGGACGTCACCCGCTGATGGCTCAGCCCGCCTCGGCCTGGGACCACCACCCGCAGCCGCTCGCCCCCGCCTCCGCGCCGGCCCCCGAGTACGGCACCGGCTCGCTGGCCGACCTGCTGCCCACGCTGGCCGCGGGCATGGCCGTACCCGGCATGACCGCCGCCATCCCGGAACTCACCGCCGCCGACCGGAACTGCGTGTTCCTGATCGACGGCCTCGGCTGGGAACAGCTGAGGGCCCACCCGGACGAGGCGCCCTTCATGACCTCGCTCCTCGCCAGCTCGCGCGGCGGCACCGGCCGGCCCCTGACCGCCGCCTTCCCGGCCACCACCGCCACCTCCCTCGCCTCCGTCGGCACCGGCCGCCCGCCCGGCGCCCACGGCCTGCCCGGCTACACCGTGCGCAATCCGGACACCGGCGCGCTGATGAACCAGCTGCGCTGGCAGCCCTGGACCTCGCCGGGGGTCTGGCAGCCGTACCCCACGGTCTTCCAGCTGGCCCACGAGGCGGGGGTGCACGCCGCCCAGGTGTCGTCCCCGACCTTCGAGAACACCCCGCTGACCAAGGTCGCGCTCAGTGGCGGAACGTTCCACGGGCGGCTGTCCGGCGAGGACCGGATGGATCTCGCGGCCGAGCAGCTGGCCGCCGGCGACCGCTCCCTCGTCTACACGTACTACGCCGAGCTCGACGGCGCCGGCCACCGCTTCGGCATGGACTCGGACAACTGGCGCGGCCAGCTCATGTACGTCGACCGGCTGGTCCAGCGGCTCGCCGAGCAGCTGCCGCCGAACACCACGCTCTACGTCACCGCCGACCACGGCATGATCGACGTCCCCTTCGACGAGCAGCACCGCATCGACTTCGACGAGGACTGGGAGCTGCGCGCCGGGGTCGCCCTGCTGGGCGGCGAGGGCCGCGCCCGCCACGTCTACGCGGTCCCGGGCGCCGAGAACGACGTGCTGACCTGCTGGCGCGAGGTCCTCGGCGAGCAGTTCTGGGTGGCCTCGCGGGACGAGGCGATCGCGGCGGGCTGGTTCGGCCGGCCCGACCAGATCGAGCAGCGGGTGTACGGCCGTCTCGGCGACGTGGTCGCCGCCGCCCGCGACGACGTGCTCATCATCGCCTCCCAGCGGGAGCCCAAGGAGTCGGCGATGGTCGGCAACCACGGTTCGATGACCCCTGCCGAGCAGCTGGTCCCGCTGCTCGAAGTACGCTCCTGACGCTTCACCGCCCCTGTTTCCCCTGTGCTGAAAGGTGCTCGACTCGCCATGCCCGAGCTGGTGTTCTTCTCCGGAACGATGGACTGCGGGAAGTCCACGCTGGCTCTCCAGATCGAGCACAACCGCTCGGCCCGCGGCCTCCAGGGCGTGATCTTCACCCGCGACGACCGCGCCGGCGAGGGCAAACTGTCCTCGCGGCTCGGTCTGGTGACGGAGGCGGTCGAGGCCGGGCCGCACATGGACCTGTACGTCCACCTCGTCGACCACCTCTCCCAGGGCGGCCGCGCGGATTACGTGATCGCCGACGAGGCCCAGTTCCTCGCCCCCGGGCAGATCGACCAACTCGCCCGTGTCGTGGACGACCTGGGCCTCGACGTCTACGCCTTCGGTATCACCACCGACTTCCGCTCCAAGCTCTTCCCCGGATCCCAGCGACTCGTCGAGCTCGCCGACCGGGTCGAGGTCCTCCAGGTCGAGGCCCTGTGCTGGTGCGGCGCCCGCGCCACCCACAACGCCCGCACCATAGGCGGCCACATGGTCGTCGAAGGCGCCCAGGTCGTCGTCGGCGACGTCAACCAGCCCGACGACATCGGCTACGAGGTCCTCTGCCGCCGCCACCACCGGCGCCGGATGACGGCGGCGACGGCACGGGCGGCCGCGCTGTCGCCCGATGTGCTGCCCGTCACTCCGGCCTGACCCTGTTCGGAGGCGAAGCCGTTCGGCGCTGTGCCTCCCCCTGCCAGCGCTCGAAAGCCCTCCGCGGCGCGTCACCGGCGCTTCAGCCGATGCGAGCGCCCGCGCCACCGACACGAACGCGCGGGTCACCCGCGCGCAGTGTCACCGTTAGCTCGCCGGGACGGCCGAGGTCCTCGTCCTGCTGCAGGGTGAGGACGGCATCCTCGGGGACCGAGCCGAGGCGGTGTAGCGCAGCACCTCGGGCCGCGGCGCGTCCGTCGTCATGCTCGCGGCAACACGGGGCAGGGCCACGGCTATTCCGGCCTCAGGGAACAACGGAGCAGCCATTACGGAACGTTTCGCGAAGCCGTCGGGTCTCGGAGTCGGAACGGCGGCTCCTAAGACTCCACGAGTCCAACCTCAGTAGCCGCCACGGAACGTCGCCGAGCTCTGCAAGGAGCTCGGAATTCCCGGTGGGGAACCGCAGAGGCCGCATAGTGGACCCGCCGGCCATCGCTTACGTGGCGTCGGTCTGGGGGTCGTCGTCCCAGTGGGTCGCCAGTGCGGCGGGCAGCGGCAGTCCGTACTTGTCGCACAGGAATCGGGTCTGGCAGTACCGCTGGGCGTCGGCGGCCACCCTGCCGAGGACCGCGGAATTCATGCCGGCACCGATGAGGATTCCCACGAACGGCACAACCTTGGCGACGTTTTGAACGGGCACCCTGGAGCCTGCCGGGCCCAGCTGCTGCATCAACTTCTCAAGGGCGGCCAGGAGGCGGTGGTCGTTGCGGAGCTTCTGTGACCAGTTTATGCGTCCCTTGACCGCGTCCGCCGCCCGTGCGACATCACGCAACGGCTTGGCTTTGGCCGCCTGTGCCATGAAGGACCGCTGTACCAGGCGTTGGATGAAGTCCTGCTCCTCGGGGTCTTTGGCGTCGTAGCCGTAGGAGTACGCGATGCGCGCTGCGATCGACGTGCTCAGGACCTGGATGACGAGGATGTCCGCTGTCATCGCGGCGAGGGTACCGGCGACGGGGACCATGGCCAGCACGCCCATGGCGCCGCCTTCGAACGCGCCGGTGGCCCGCCACTTGAGGGTGTTGCGGGTCAGCAGTCGGTCGCAGAACTTGAGCTCCTGCTGCCGTAGTTCGGTGAAACTGTCGAGTTCGAGGCCTCGCTTGCGGGCGAGCTTCTCAACGTTCTTCGAGTCGTTGAGCTCCAGGGCCGAGTCGTTGACCAGCTCGAGCAACGCTGCCGCGCCTGCGAGCGCCGGTCGCATGGCCTTGTCGGTGACCGCGTCGCCTGCGCGACGGATCGGTTCCGTGACCGCCTCCGGCACGGCGTCCGTAACCCGTCTCACGGCGTTTCCCGCGACCTCACCGGTGCGACCGAGCGCGGTGCTCGCCCAGTTTGGCAGACCACGGCGGTTGTTGCGGCGTTGCCAGTGCTCGTTGAGCGTGTTCCATACCTGCTCCTCGTACACGCTCATCGGGATTGCACCGTCGACGAGTGGGTCGGCGTAAGTGCTCACTGGGGTTCTCCATTTCGACTGTGATCGCTGGGCCTACGATGCCCTACCAGCCGACACGTGGGTGAAGTACATCGTCCAATGGCAAGTTCTGAAAAAGGTGGGGATGCGCAGGAAAGATACGGAGCGGTCATCCCGAGTCGGTTGGCCGTTCAGTCGCCGAGGGTGAACGTGAGGTTACCCGCGCGCAGTTCGTCCTCGGTCTGGGTGAGACCGCCGCGGTGGGACACCTCAACTGTGTAGAACTTCGAGCCCGGTGCGATGTCGTCGACCGTGAACGGGGACTCGCAGCCCAGCTCCGTCTTCTGGCCGAAGCCCAGACTGCCCTTGGCGACGAGGGTTCCGACGGCGTCGGTGACGCTGACCTGGGCGCCGAAGTCGATGTCGGAGTAGCCGTCCGTTCCGGAGCACGGTTCGTCGGGGCCGAGACCCACGCCGATTCCGGCGACGGTGAGCGTCCCGTCGGTGCTGAACGTCCTTTCCTCGCCGCCGGCCAGTGATGTCCCGGCCCAGCAGGCTCCCACCACGGTGACTCCGAGGGCGGTGCCGATGGCGAGAACGGTGCCGCGCGACAGCCGCGACCAGCGGGAGGTCGGCGTGGTCGGCGAGTGGTTCGGCAGAGCGGGTGTCGGTTCGGTGGATGCGGGGACCGACTCCTCGACCGATCCCCGAGTCGGTTCGAGGACCGTGGTCAGGGGAGGGGTCTGCGGCTGCTGCTCCCGGGTGGACATCGTGGAACTTCCTCTCGGTACGAAGGCGCGGAGGCACGGAGACGCGAAGACGTAAAGACGTGAAGGTCGCGAGAGACGGACACACGGCGGAAGGCGGGTGTGGCGAGCGGAGGCAGGCGCACGCGGGGCTCAGCCCCGCTCCCGGTCCCGTCCCCGCCGGTACTCGGCCAGCGCTCCACTCGCCCAGAGCGGGACCAGCCGGGGTATCTCGGTCACCGGCACCCTGCCGTGCAGGGAGCGCAGGCCGAGCTTGGCCAGGGAGTCGGCGGCCTCGTTGAGCGGGTTGCCGACGTGGGCCTTCTCGTGGACGAAGGTCAGGTTGGGTGTGTACTCCGCGTACATCTGCAGCTTGACGAGGCTGGGCCTGCGGCCCTGTGAGCGGAGCCGGGTTTCGTAGCCGTCCGGCATCCGGTCGCCGCCGTTCTGCCACTCGTGCAGGAGGGCCAGGGCGTCGAGGTTGTCGACACGCGCCTCGACGGGCCGCCCGGGGTGCGCCGTCAAGATCCGCCGCAACCCCCAGTACACAGCCCCGAGTTCCGTGACGACCACGCGGACGCGGGGCGTGGTGAGGTACCGCGGGTAGACGTGGGCGCGCAGTCCGGTCTTACCGGTAGTGGCGAGGTAGCCGGTGCCCACCTTGTCGGCGGTGACGGAAGCGTCCGTGGCGAGCACGATCGGCGTCCGGCCGACGGCCTTGACCGCGTCGTCGAAGTGCACTTGCTGACGGCCCCGGAGGGTGGGGCGGGGTGCGTGGGCGAGCGGAGAACGACGGCCCATCGGCGGATGCTCCTGTTCACGTCGGGTGGCGGAGATAAGACGGAGGGGAAGGACGGGGCGGACGGCCCGGTTTCGGCGGGCCGCCCGCCCCGGGGTCCGCCGCGTCCCCCCACGAGCGCGGCGGCGTGTGCGGCGGCCGGTCAGCCGACCTTGGTCCACTCCTGGCAGCCGTTGGTCTCGAAGTACTCGTCCTTGTTGACCGTCACGCGGCCCTGGCCCTGGAGGTTGTCGTTGGCGATGATCGCGCCGAACTCCCCAGAGGCGTCCTTGGTGCGTGCCCAGTAGCAGTTCTCGATGGTGCTGTCCTTGTCGGGCCCGGCGGTCTTGTAGGTACCGGCCTGCATGTCCTCGCCGACGAGGTACTGCCCCTCGCCCTCGACCGTGGTGGCCGGGCCAGGCTTCTCGGCCGGCTTCGGCGTGACCGTGACCTTCTCGGTGACGGTCGCGGCGGGCTCGGGCTCACCGCCGCCGGAGGCGGCCGCGGTCTTGGTGACGGTGACCGCCGGGGCGGGAGCGGCGGAGCCGTCCGTACCGCCGGAGTCCCCGTCGCCGCCGATGCCGACGCCGACCATGAGCGCGACGAACGCGGTCGCGCCGTGGGTGAGCCATGCCTTGCGGCGCGACGGCTTCGGCTTCACGGGCATGCCCGCCGGAGGCTGCCCGGCACCGGCCAGCGGGGTCGGCATCGGCGGTACGGCGCCCGCATGTGCTGGTGCGGGGCGCGCGCCACGCACAACGCCCGCACCGTGGACGGCGAGATGGTCGTCGAGGGCGAGCAGGTCGTCGTAGGCGATGTGAACGGCTTGGCGGCGGAGGTCGGTTACGAGGTCCTGTGCCGACGCCATCACCGCCGCCGGATGACCAGTTCCTCGGCGGCCCTCGCCCACTAGGGTCTTCGCGGTCGATGTACGTCCCGTTCGCCGGCGAGGACTTCACTGATCAGGGCCATCAGGGCCATCAGGGCCAAAACGGCCAACCGGGATGGTCGGCCCCGAGCCTCAGCGAACCACCTGGATCAGCGAGAACCGTGCGCCCTCGGGGTCCGCCACCATGGCCACCCTCCCGTGCGCGCTGTCGTGAGGCGGCTTGAGGACGTGGCCGCCGAGGTCCACGACGAGGGCGACCGCGTCGTCCGTGTCGGCGGCCTCGAAGTACGTCATCCAGTGCGGGCCGCGGTCCCGGGGGAGGGCGTTTCCCACGCCGTGGAGGCCGGCGACGGGGCGGCCGGCGATGTGCAGGGTGACGTAGTCGAAGTCGGCGGACACCACCGGCTCCTCCTCGTAACCGAACACGGTCTCGTAGAACTTGGCGACGCTCGTGGTCTCGAAGGTCAGCAGTTCGTGCCAGGCCGGTGTGCCCGGGACGCCGGCGATGGACGTGCCGAGGTGGGCTGCCGCCTGCCAGACGCCGAAGACAGCGCCGGCGGGGTCGGAACCGATCACCAGCCGCCCGGCGTCACCCGCTTCCAGCGGTCCCACACCGACCGTGCCGCCGCACAGCCGTACCGTCTCGGCGGTCAGGTCCACGTCCTCCGAGGCGAGGTAGGGCGTCCAGGCGATGGGAAGGTGGCGGTCGGGCGGCAGTTGGCCGATGCCGGCCACCTCGTGTCCGTCGAGCAACGCCCGGACGTAGGGACCGAGCTGCTGCGGGCCCGGTTGGAACTCCCAGCCGAACAGCGAACCGTAGAACTCCTCGGTCGCCGCCAGCCCGTGCACCATCAGGCTCACCCAGCAGGGCGCGCCGGGCGCATTGCGGGCGTGTGTCTCGCCGTTCGGGCCGGCCGACCCCCTTGCCTCGGTCATCGTCACTCTCTCCTCGGCCCCTCGCGGTGCCGTGTCGCTTCCGCACTGACGGACCCCGTGCCGATGCTCGCACCCGTCGTGGTGCCATGCGCTCCGGGCGCGCCGCCGTGCGCCGGTCCGTGACCGGAGAATGCCCGTCGCGTGGTCCCGCGTCCGTTGCCGCGCGATGACCGGCGGGTGGCGGTCGGCTGTACAGTATGTGCCCGATCCCGTACGCCACGTGATCGGGCCTGTCCGGCCGAGCAGAGTAGCCGGACATGAACGATGCGGCCACCCCGTGCGCAAGGATGGTGACCATGAACGCCATCATCTCCGCATCCGAACTCGCGAGCGACCTGGCGGCGGGCCACCCGCCGGTCCTGCTCGACGTCCGCTGGCAGCTGAGCCTGGCCAAGTCGGCCGGGGAGTCGTCGTTCGACGGCCGTGCCGAGTACGCGGCCGGGCACATTCCGGGCGCCGTCTACGTCGACCTGGACTCGGAGCTCGCCTCCGCGCCCGGCGAGCGCGGCCGCCACCCGCTGCCCGACCTCGCGGAGTTCGGCGCGGCCATGCGCCGGGCGGGCGTCTCGACCCGGACGCCCGTGGTCGTGTACGACGGCGGGCAGGGGTGGGCGGCCGCCCGCGCCTGGTGGCTGCTGCGCTGGACGGGTCACCCGGACGTGCGTGTCCTCGACGGCGGGTTGCCGGCCTGGCAGGGCGAGTTGTCGGTCGAGACGCCCGAGCCGGCCGCAGGGGACTTCCAGCCGGCGCCGGGCACGACCGGGCTGCTCGACGCCGCCGAGGCGGCGGCGCTGGCGCGTTCCGGCGTACTGCTGGACGCACGGGCGGCGGAGCGCTACCGGGGTGACGTGGAGCCGATCGACCGGGTCGGCGGGCACATCCCGGGCGCCGTCTCCGCGCCCACCACGGACAACGTGACGGCGGACGGACGCTTCCTGCCCGCCCAGGAGTTGGCCGACCGCTTCAAGACCCTCGGCGCCGGCGGCGGCTCGGAGGTCGGCGTCTACTGCGGCTCCGGCGTCTCCGCCGCGCACCAGGTGCTGGCCCTGGCGGTGGCGGGCATCCCGGCCGCGCTGTACGTCGGCTCCTGGTCGGAGTGGTCGTCGGACCCGTCGCGCCCCGTCGCCGTGGGACCCGACCCGCAGTAGGCGTCCGAGCCGTAGGCGTACGAGCCGTAGGCGTACGTCAGGAGGGGCCCGCACCGACCGGCGCGGGCCCCTCCTGACGTCGTACCGCCTGATGCCGTACGGCCGACTACTCCTGCTTCTTGCGCCGCGTCCCGAACACGATCTCGTCCCAGCTCGGCACGGCCGCTCGGCGCCCCGGGCGGACGCCGTCCGCCTCGGCCTGGCGGTCGGTGGAGCCGATGAGGCGGTCGCGATGACTGCCGACGGAACGCGGCATGAGGACGTCCGCGTAGGCGGAACCCGCCGAGGCCGCGGGGGCCGGGGGCTCCTCGGTCTCGGGCTCCGGGGCGGGTTCCTCCTCCGCCTCGGGGGTCTCCGAGGGGCGCTCCGGGACCACCAGGTCGCCCCGGAAGCTCGGCACCGCCTCCAGCAGACTGGTCAGCGAGTCCCGTTCGCTCGCACTCGCCGTCGCGGCCGTGCCCTCCTCGGCGGGCTCGGGCGGCGGCGCGGGCAGGCTCGGCCGCTCCCGGTCGAGGGCACGGTCCAGCGGACGGTCGCGCGGCAGCCGTGCGATGCGCGGCACGAAAGGAAAGCTGGGCTCCGGCGAGGCGGCGAGGTCCTCGGACTCGCCGATCAGCGAGCGTGCCTCCTCGTCGACGGCCTGAACGAGCCGCCTGGGCGGGTCGTACGTCCAGCTCGCCGAGTGCGGTTCGCCCGCGACCCGGTAGACCAGCAGGACTTCCCAGGTGCCGTCGTCGCGGCGCCACGAATCCCACTGGACGGTGTCCTTCTCGGCACCGCGCAGGGTCAGCCGCTCCTGGACGGCCTCGCCCAACTGCGGGCCCGCGTTCTCGCCCGGGCGGCGGACCGGAGTCTTCCGGGCCCGCTCGGCCATGAACGCGCGCTCGGCCAGCACGGGACCCTCGAATCGCCGTACGCGATCGACGGGGATGCCGGCCATCTGTGCGACCTCTTCCGCGGTCGCACCGGCACGTATACGCGCCTGGATGTCGCGGGGGCGGAGATGGCTCTCCACCTCGATCTCGATCTGGCCGAGGCGGGGACGGTCGCCGCGTACAGCGGCGCGCAGACGCTCGTCAATCGGAAGCGTGTACTCCGTGCTGTCCGCAGCCTTCAGCACCAGCCGTGTGCCGTCATTCGAGACGGCCACGACACGCAGTTCGGGCATGGGGACCTCCCGGGTGGTGCCTGCCGACGTCACGTGCGTCGCTGCTTCCGCTAGTCGAGTGTGGCCTGCCCGGGTGCAGCCTGCCACAACCTTGCCGAGTTGCCCGGCGTGTCGGGCACGGGCCCTGGACCGCCGTTATGGCACGGTTACCTATTCGCAACGCTAAGTGACCAACTCCGTCACCCTGTGCAACTAGCCCCCTCCAGGCGGTCCTTGAAGCCACGGACGCCCTGGCGGGAGACCTGACCCAGGGCTCGCAACAGTACTCCATTCGGGCCACCTGCGTGGATTGGCACGCCGCCCAACTTCTGACGAGTGGCGGCACTTGGCCGCCGTGGCGCGGTTTTCCGGGAAATTGAACGTGGCGCACTTCACGTAAACATCAGAAACGGAACTACGTGCGGGGAGTTGGAGATGCTGCCCCACCTCCTCGATCACGCCCCCGCCCCTACTCGCCCAACACCCGCCGCAGGTAGTCGTTCTGGAACCGACGCTCAGGATCGAGCCGGTCCCGCAGCGCGGTGAACTCGCCGAAGCGGGGGTAGACACCGGCGAAGTACTCGGCGTCCCGCGTGTGGATCTTGCCCCAGTGCGGCCGGCCCTCGTGTGCGGTCAGGATCCGCTCCGCTGCGGTGAAGTACGCCTGGTAGGGCGTCCCCTTGACCATGTGGACGGCGATGTACGCACTGTCGCGGCCCGACGCCGTGGACAGCGTGATGTCGTCGGCCGGCGCGGTGCGCACCTCGACCGGGAAACTGACCCGCAGTCCCGACCGGTCGACCATCGTCTTCAGCTCGCGCAGCGCCTCGGCCAGGGCCGCACGCGGGACGGCGTACTCCATCTCCACGAAGCGCACCCGGCGCGGCGAGGTGAAGACCTTGTAGGGAATGTCGGTGTAGGTCCGCGCGGACAGGGCCTTGCTGGAGATCTGCGCGATCGACGGGATCGTGGCGGGCACCGCGCGGCCGACCCACTGGGCGGCCTGGAAGACGCCGTTGGAGAGGAACTCGTCCTCGAACCAGCCCGCGAGCTGCCCCACCGGGTTCTCCGGACCCGCGCTGCGGTTGTTGCGCTTGGTGTTGGTGCTGCCGGTGTGCGGGAACCAGTAGAACTCGAAGTGCTCGTTCTCGGCCCACAGTTCGTCGAACTCGGCCACGACCCGGTCGAAGGGCATCGGCTCCTCGCGGGCCGTGAGCAGGAAGATCGGCTCCACGGCGAAAGTGATCGCGGTGACGATGCCGAGCGCGCCCAGCCCTATTCGGGCGGCCGCGAAGACCGCGCGTTCCTCATCGGTCCCCTTCTCGGAACAGGCGAGCACCGACCCGTCCGCGGTGACCAGTTCAAGGCCCCTGATCTGGGCGGCGATCGAGGCCGACTCGCGGCCGGTGCCGTGGGTGCCGGTGCTCGTGGCCCCGGAGACCGTCTGCTCCATGATGTCGCCCATGTTGGTGAGCGACAGGCCCTCACGGGCCAGGGCCATGTTGAGTCTCTTGAGCGGGGTGCCGGCCTCGACCGTGACCGTCATGGCGTCCCGGTCGATGGCGCGGATGCCGGTCAACAGTTGAGGGCGGATCAACACGCCGTCGGTGGCCGCGATCGACGTGAAGGAATGCCCGGTACCGACGGCCTTCACCTTCAGGCCGTCTTCGGCCGCCCTGCGCACCGCCTCGGACAGTTCCTCGACGGAGGCGGGAGTGACCTCCCGCGCGGGGCGGGCGGCGACGTTGCCGCCCCAGTTACGCCAGGTGCCGTTCTTCACGCTCGCTGTGCTGCTCAACGGTGCCTCCACGATGCGGAACCGGCCTGCTGAGCCGGCGGTACCCGAGGAAACCGACCGCGACCGCGACGGCCCCGGACACCGCCGGAACCCCGTACCCGGCCCGCGCACCGGCGGCGTCGATCACCCAGCCGGCCACCGAGGAGCCGAGCGCGACCCCGACCGCGAGCCCGGTGCTCACCCAGGTCATGCCCTCGGTCAGTTGCGCGCGTGGTACGTGCTGTTCGATGAGGGACATCGTCGTGATCATCGTGGGAGCGATGGACAGGCCCGCAACGAACAGCGCCACGGCCAGAAACGGCAAGTTTCCGACCAGTAGGAGGGGGATCATACTCACGGCCATCGCGCAGATTCCCAGCAACCAGCGAGGTTCGGGCGCCCCCTTGAAGTGCAACAGCCCGAACACGAGCCCCGCGACGCAGGAGCCCGCCGCGTACAGCGCGAGGACGACGCTCGCCGCCCCCTTGTGGCCCTGCTCGTCGGCGAAGGCCACGGTGACCACGTCGACCGCCCCGAAGATCGCGCCGGTCGCCACGAAGGTGGCCACCAGGACCTGGAGGCCGGGCGCGCGCATGGCCGTGCCGCCGCCCTGGTGCGCGCGCGGATGCGGGGCCGGCTCGGTGGCGCGCTGCGCGGTCAGCCAGAAGACGCCGACCGCCAGGAAGCAGGCGGCGAGCAGCGGCCCGGCCTCCGGGAACCAGGCCGTGGACAGGCCGATGGAGATGATCGGCCCGAAGATGAAGCAGACCTCGTCGATCACGGACTCGAAGGAGTACGCGGTGTGCAGCTGCGGGGTGTCCCGGTACACGGCCGCCCACCGGGCCCGGATCATCGCGCCGATGCTCGGCACACAGCCGATGCCGGCGCTGAACACGTACAGCGTCCAGTCCGGCCATCTGTAGTGGGCGGCGAACAGCAGCCCGGCCGCCGCGACGAGCGCGATCAGCGTCGCCGGCCGCAGCACCCGCCGCTGCCCGTACTGGTCCACCAGCCGCGAGACCTGCGGACCCGCCGCCGCGGCGGCGAGCGCCATGGTGGCCGACAGCGCGCCGGCCAGGCCATACCGCCCGGTCAGCTGGGAGACCATCGTGACCACGCCGATGCCCATCATGGACAGCGGCATACGGCCGAGGAAGCCCGCGGCCGAGAAGCCCTTGGAGCCTGGGGCGGCGAACAGGGCGCGGTAAGGGCTGGGCACGGGGTCTCCGGTCGGACAGAGGAGGGGCTGTTCAGTAAGGCGCGAATACCGCCGATACAGCTTACGAGTTAGGTGACCCTAACGCACGCCGTGCGGTGGGACGGAGAACCTCGCACGTCACCCGCCGTTTCCCGGCTGTCAGAGACGGGTGGCAGGATCTACTCATGCCAGACGTGCTCGATGCCACCCCCTACGACGCCCTGCTCCTGCTCTCGTTCGGCGGCCCCGAGGGACCGGACGACGTGGTCCCGTTCCTGGAGAACGTGACGCGGGGGCGCGGCATCCCCAAGGAACGCCTCAAGGAAGTCGGTCAGCACTACTTCCTGTTCGGCGGGGTCAGCCCGATCAACGACCAGAACCGCGCCCTCCTGGACGCCCTCCGCAAGGACTTCGCAGGCCACGGCCTGGACCTGCCGGTCTACTGGGGCAACCGCAACTGGGCGCCCTACCTGACGGACACCCTGCGCGAGATGGTCGCCGACGGCCGCCGCCGCATCCTGGTCCTCGCCACCAGCGCCTACGCCTCCTACTCGGGCTGCCGCCAGTACCGCGAGAACCTCGCCGACTCGCTGGCCGCCCTCGAGGCCGAGGGCCTGGAGCTGCCGAAGATCGACAAACTGCGGCACTACTTCAACCACTCGGGCTTCCTGGAGCCCATGATCGACGGCGTTCTCCAGTCCCTCGCCGATCTCCCCGACGACGTCCGGGACGGCGCCCACATCGCCTTCTCGACCCACTCGATCCCGACCGCGTCCGCCGACACCTCCGGCCCGGTCGAGGAGCACGGCGACGGCGGCGCGTACGTCAGGCAGCACCTGGACGTCGCGCGGCTGATCGCCGACGCCGTCCGTGAGCGCACCGGCGTCGACCACCCCTGGCAGCTCGTCTACCAGTCCCGCTCCGGCGCCCCGCACATCCCGTGGCTGGAGCCCGACATCTGCGACCACCTTGAGGAGCGGCACGCGGCCGGCGCCCCGGCGGTCGTGATGGCGCCCATCGGCTTCGTCTCCGACCACATGGAGGTCCTGTACGACCTCGACACGGAGGCCAAGGCCAAGGGCGAGGAGCTGGGCCTGCCGGTGCGCCGCTCGGCCACCGTCGGCGCCGACCCGCGGTTCGCCGCGGCCATCCGCGACCTCGTCCTGGAGCGGGCCGCCGTCGAGCGCGGGCAGGAGGTCACGCCGTGCGCCCTGGGCGCGCTCGGTGCCGACCACAACCTCTGCCCGGTGGGCTGCTGCCCGGCCCGTGCCCCCCGCCCCGCCGCCGCGGGCGCCGACAGCCCCTACGCATGAGGAGCCCCGTGACCGACGCCCTGCCCGCGGAACTGCTGGAGCAGGCCCAGGAGGCCGCCCGCCGCGCCGGTGCGCTGCTGCGGGACGGCCGCCCGGCCGACCTCGCGGTCGCCGCCACCAAGTCCAGCCCCATCGACGTGGTCACCGAGATGGACATCGCGGCGGAGAAGCTGATCACGGACCTGATCTCCGAGTACCGCCCGGACGACGGCTTCCTCGGCGAGGAGGGTGCCTCCACCGAGGGCACCAGCGGCGTCCGCTGGGTGATCGACCCGCTCGACGGCACGGTCAACTACCTGTACGGCCTGCCCACTTGGTCGGTCTCCATCGCCGCCGAGCTGGACGGCGAGACCGTCGTCGGCGTCGTCGCGGTCCCGATGCGCGGCGAGACGTTCCACGCGGTACGCGGCGGCGGAGCCTGGGCGAGGGGCGCCTGGGACGGCGAGCGCAGGCTCGCCTGCCGCCCCGCGCCGCCCCTGGAGCAGGCCCTGGTCTCGACGGGCTTCAACTACGTCACCGACGTCCGCGTCCACCAGGCCGAGGTCGCCCGCAAGCTCATCCCGCTGCTGCGCGACATCCGACGGGGCGGCTCGGCCGCCGTCGACCTGTGCGACCTGGCCGCCGGCCGTCTCGACGGCTACTACGAACGCGGCCTCCACCCCTGGGACCTCGCCGCGGGCGACCTGATCGCCCGGGAGGCAGGCGCCCTGACCGGTGGACGTCCCGGAGAGCGCCCCGCACACGCCCTGACGGTCGCGGCCACCCCGGGCGTCTTCGAGCCCCTCCAGCGGCTCCTGGAGGACTTCGGCGCCTGGCACGACTGAACGGCTCGGTCGCCGAGCAGACCAGCGGGGCCCGGCGCTGGATTCGCCGGGCCCCGCTGTCGTGCGCTACGAGCTGTTCAGACGCTAGACGCGCCGACCTCCACACCGTGTTCGGCGGCGAGGCGGCGCAGGTCGTCGAGTTCGGCCTGCTCCACCTCGACGAGGAAGTCGTCGCCCTCGTCGCGAGCCCGCGTCAGGTCGGACTCGGTCGCCCTTATGCGCTGCCGAAGTCCTGCGGTGAATGCGTCCATGCTGCGCCCCCTCGTCCTGGGTCGTGGGTCGATGGCACGGGGGTGTGCCGTTCGGAAGGGGCGATCACGTCTCCAGTGGGTGCCCAGCGCAGCCCGGTGCTGGGCGGCGACGGTGCCGGACACCCACGCCCACTCTGCGGCAAGCGGATCGCGGCGTGCCACATGGTGGTGCGGCACATGCAGAGCGTGATCGCGGGGTGTAAAGCCGTCCTCCCCCCGCTCCCTTCCACGGAAACCTCAACCCGTCGAGAAAATCTCGCATTCCCCGGCCTCACACCCGTCCTTCAGACCGCGCTCACCCGCCTTACAGCCGACTTATGGCCGAAAAGGGCAGGATGGAGGTCAACACACTCACCAAGCCCCCTGCCCGCGTGCCCCAGAAGCGCTACGCGGGTGGACACAGGAAGGACAAGCGACGTGCGCGTACTCGTCGTCGAGGACGAGCAGCTGCTCGCCGATGCGGTGGCCACCGGACTGCGCCGGGAGGCCATGGCCGTCGACGTCGTGTACGACGGTGCGGCCGCCCTGGAACGCATCGGCGTGAACGACTACGACGTGGTCGTCCTCGACCGTGACCTGCCTCTCGTGCACGGCGACGACGTGTGCCGCAAGATCGTCGAACTCGGCATGCCCACCCGCGTGCTGATGCTCACGGCGTCCGGTGACGTCAGCGACCGTGTCGAAGGGCTGGAGATCGGCGCCGACGACTATCTGCCCAAGCCCTTCGCGTTCAGCGAGCTGACGGCACGCGTGCGTGCCCTGGGCCGGCGCACCAGCGTGCCCCTGCCGCCCGTCCTGGAGCGGGCCGGGATCAAGCTCGACCCGAACCGCCGCGAGGTCTTCCGCGACGGCAAGGAAGTCCAGCTGGCGCCCAAGGAGTTCGCCGTCCTGGAGGTGCTGATGCGCAGCGAGGGCGCGGTCGTCTCGGCCGAGCAGCTCCTGGAGAAGGCGTGGGACGAGAACACCGACCCGTTCACCAACGTCGTGCGGGTGACCGTCATGACCCTGCGCCGCAAGCTCGGTGAGCCGCCCGTCATCGTGACCGTCCCCGGCTCCGGCTACCGGATCTGACCGGCCGTGGCAGCGACCCCGGCGCCTCCCCAGGCGCCCCCGAAGCCCACCTGGGACCCGCGGAGGCCGGAGCCGCCCTTTCCGTGGCTGCGCCCGACCATCCGCATAAGGCTCACGCTGCTGTACGGCGGCATGTTCCTGATCGCCGGCATCCTGCTGCTGTCGATCATCTACCTGCTCGCCGCGCAGGCGCTGAACACGGGCAACGAGCCGCTGTTCAAGATCGCGGGCGGCGATGCGATCAAGGTCACCAGCGACAACTGCCCGGCCGTCAACAACACGAGCAACCTGACGCTCCCCGAGTTCAACGCAGCCATCAGTGACTGCATCGACCATCAGCGCCAGGTCGCCCTGGACAACCTGCTCAGCCGTTCGCTGCTGGCCCTGCTCGGTCTCGCCGTGATCGCCTTCGCCTTCGGCTACGCCATGGCGGGCCGCGTTCTGTCGCCGCTCGGCCGGATCACCCGCACCGCGCGCGCGGTGGCGGGCTCGGACCTGTCCCGCCGTATCGAGCTGGACGGTCCGGACGACGAGCTCAAGGAGCTGGCCGACACCTTCGACGAGATGCTGGAGCGGCTGCAGCGGGCGTTCACGGCGCAGCAGCGCTTCGTCGGCAACGCCTCGCACGAGCTGAGAACCCCGCTCGCGATCAACCGCACCCTCCTCGAGGTGCACCTGTCCGATCCGAACGCGCCGGTGGAGCTGCAGCAGCTCGGCAAGACGCTGCTGGCCACCAACGAGCGCAGTGAGCAGCTCGTCGAGGGGCTGCTGCTGCTCGCCCGCAGCGACAACCAGATCGTCGAGCGCAAGCCGGTCGACCTCGCGGAGGTGGCCGAGCAGGCGGTCGACCAGGTGCACGGCGAGGCGCTGGCCAAGGGCGTGGTGATCCGCGGCGAGCAGAAGCCCGCGGTCGTCCAGGGCAACGGCGTGCTGCTGGAGCGGATCGCCCTGAACCTCGTGCAGAACGCCGTGCGGTACAACGTGCCGGAGGGCGGCTGGGTCGAGGTGACGACGGAGGTGCAGCACGGTCAGGCGGTGCTCGTGGTGTCCAACACGGGCCCGGTGGTGCCGGCGTACGAGATCGACAACCTCTTCGAGCCGTTCCGGCGGCTGCGCACGGAGCGCACGGGCAGCGACAAGGGCGTCGGACTCGGCCTGTCCATCGTCCGGTCCGTGGCCCGGGCGCACGGCGGCCACATCTCGGCGCAACCGCGCGAGGGAGGTGGACTCGTGATGCGAGTGACCCTTCCTGTCTGAGATCATGGCCCCCGCACTCGATCCAACACACGGGGATGTTCGCTTTGCGCGGAATTTTTGCGGCGCCTTCCGGACAACTCGGTGTGTGATCGATCACAAGGACGAATTTCCGGCCATCTACTCTCCGTGATCATGCACCCTGTCGGAAAGCCGGGAAAATCCGGGTTTTCAGGGGTCCTGATCACGGGAAGTACACGGTGAGACGCCTTTGAAGTGCGGGATTCGGACCGTGTACGGTCCCGATCGCCATCCAACCCGATCACTCAAGAGGAGTCCGGTTGGGTGTCGATTGAGTAACAGACCTTGATGTGAGGCAAAATCTCCGCCTCGGGTCGGGCACAAGTCCGGCCTCTCACGCGTTACGTGCGCTGGAGACACCGCAGACACCCAGAGGGGGAGAGCGACATGGCAACCGACTACGACACCCCACGCAAGACCGACGACGACGTCGACTCGGACAGCCTTGAAGAACTGAAGGCTCGCCGCAACGACAAGTCGACCTCCGCAGTGGATGTCGACGAGTTCGAAGCCGCCGAAGGCCTCGAACTGCCCGGCGCGGACCTCTCGAACGAAGAGCTGGCCGTCCGGGTGCTGCCCAAGCAGCAGGACGAGTTCACTTGCATGAGCTGCTTCCTGGTGCACCACCGCAGCCAGCTGGCCCGCGAGAAGAACGGTCAGCCGATCTGCCGCGACTGCGACTGAGGGCGGGTCGGCCGTGACTGGCTCGACCCCACCTCGGAAGCGCCGCTTCCACCTACCGGGAGCGGACCAGGAGCCGTCCGAAGGGCGGCTCGGCGCGCGTGACGACGAGCGGGGCTCATCCGATCAGGGATCGGCCTCGCTCGAACCGGCGGCCGGCCGGCCCGGACTTCCGGCGCCGGCCGAGACCTCCGCGCCCGTCGCCAGGCGGCGGGGCGCGGTGATCCGGGACAAGGCCCGGGAAGGGGTTCGCAAGGGCGGCAGCCGGGCCAGGGCGGGCCTGGCGTACCTCGCCGACCGCATCATCGACAACGCCCCGAGGATCCCCGTACGGGACCTCGCGACGCTTCGCAGGCAGTTCCCCGGGCTGGGGCCCGAGGAGCTCGCGGACAAGCTCGTGGCCGGCGCCGCGAGCGCCACCGCGACGGTCGGAGCGGGCATCGGAGCGGCGGCCATGATGCCCGTGCCGCCCGCCATGCCGACTGAACTGGCCGCCGAGATCACCGGCGTCGCCGCGATCGAGCTCAAGCTGATCGCCGAACTCCACGAGGTCTACGGCGTCCGGCCGCCGGGCAATCTCAAGCAGCGCAGCACCGCGTATCTCGACTCCTGGTCGGGAGAGCGCGGCATCGACATGTCCAAGCCGTCCACGGTGAGTGCGGCGCTCAACAGCCCTGTGAAGCATCAGCTGCGGCAGCAGATCATGAAACGCGTGGTGCGCAACCTGCCGAACCTGATGCCGTTCATGGTCGGCGCGGCCGTCGGAGCGGTCATGAACCGCCGGGACACGAGAAAACTCGCGGAGCGGATCCGGTCGGATCTCCGCAAGATCCAGGTGCCTTGGGACGCGCTTGTCGAACTGCCCCGGCTGGAGTCCCCCGAGGATCCGCTCAATATCGGGGACATTCCGAAGGGACTGGGCCGCGGACACAAAGAAATCGGGCCCTGACGAAGTTTTTGCGCGGCGGTGAAAAAGATTTTGGCCCGCCTCGGCGCAGCTCGTCGCGGATCTTCGAGTGAAGCCCCGCCCGAGTGTTCTACGTGAGTCCCTACGCCGCCGCGCGCGCCGATTCGAGTGCCTCCGCCAGCCGCTCCGGCTCCCGCGTCGACAGGTACAGGTACGGCGTCGGGTCGGCCGGGTCCGTGACCTCCACGCGCAGCGCGGTGGGGATGTAGGCGCGCAGCAGCAGGAAGGCGCGGGTGTCGGCCTTGTAGGTACGCCAGGCGCGCGCCTCCTCCGGGTCCAGGACCTGGGCATCGCCCAGGGCCGCCACCGGGATCTTCGCCTCGCCCGCGATCAGGAACCCGCCCACGACGCGGATCCGCGGCGAGCCGTACGAACTGGCCACGACCGCTGCCACGGCCGTCCCGCCGACCAGGCCGCCGAGCAGCGGCAGCGTGCCGAAGGGCAGCAGGATCAACGCCATCGAGACCCCGACCAGGAAAGAGATCAGCCACCAGGTGCGGGGGGCGGTGAGGCGTTCTTCGTACGGGGTGGCGGAGAGCTGCATGAAGCCAAGCTTGGCATGGTGTTCGGACACTGCCGACGCGCGGGTAAGGTCTGCGGCTGTGAGTGGTACTTCCGCAGCTCTTAAGCCTCCCGCCGACGCGGTGCGACCCGTGCGGCACCCGGACGCTCCCGTGCCCGGTGAGCTCCTCGGCGCGCACTACGACCAGTGCTTCGGCTGCGGCGACGGGCAGCAGCACGGGCTGCACCTCGAGGCGCGGGCCGGCGAGGGTGTCACCATCACGGCCGAGTTCACCGTGCGGCCCGCCCATCAGGGCGCTCCGGGCCTCGCCCACGGCGGGGTACTCGCCTCGGCCCTCGACGAGACCCTCGGCTCGCTGAACTGGCTGCTGCGGACGATCGCGGTGACCGGGCGGCTGGAGACGGACTTCGTACGTCCCGTGCCGGTCGGTACGACGCTGCACCTGGCGGCCGAGGTGACGGCGGTGGCCGGGCGGAAGATCTACTCGACCGCCACCGGACGCATCGGCGGCCCCGACGGGCCGGTCGCCGTCCGCGCCGACGCCCTCTTCGTCGAGGTGAAGGTCGACCACTTCGTGGAGAACGGCCGCCCGGAGGAGATCCGGGCGGCCATGAACGACCCGGACCAGGTCCGGCGTGCCCGTGCCTTCGAGGTGAACCCGTGAGCCGTGACCCCGTGAACGTGCTGATCCGCCGCGTCGATCCCGACGTACCGCTTCCGACGTACGCGCATCCCGGTGACGCGGGAGCCGATCTGCGCACCACCGAGAGCCGTGAACTGAAGCCGGGCGAACGGGCCGTGCTGCCCACGGGGGTGTCTGTGGCGCTGCCGGAGGGGTACGCGGCCTTCGTGCACCCACGATCCGGCCTCGCCGCCCGCTGCGGTGTCGCTCTCGTGAATGCCCCGGGGACGGTTGATGCCGGGTACCGTGGGGAGATCAAGGTGATCGTGGTGAATCTCGACCCGCGCGAGTCCGTGCGATTCGAGCGCTTCGACCGGATTGCCCAACTGGTCGTCCAGCAGGTCGAGAAGGTCCGCTTCCAGGAGGTCGCGGAGCTTCCCGACTCGGCTCGGGCCGAGGGGGGCTTCGGGTCCACCGGCGGCCATGCGGCTGTGGGTGGCTCGAGCAGCACAAACAGCACAAGCGGTCAGGCCGCCGACGGCGGCACAGCGGGTGGGAATCGATACGCTTCGGTCGTATCCGACCGGGAAGGACAGTGACGTGTTCGGACGTCGCAAGAAGAAGGGTGCCGCCGAGGACGCGGCCGGCGAGCCCGAGCAGGTCGTCGACGGTGTCGACACTGAGGCGGACGACAAGGTCGAGGACGAGGGCGGGCGCCCGCGCGTGAGGCTGGAGCCGGAGCCGCGGCCCGACGGGCCCTGGGACGACTCCGAGGTGCGGGACCCGGCCGAGGGCCGGGTGGACCTGGGCGGTCTGCTCGTGCCCGGCGTCGACGGCATGGAGCTGCGGGTCGAGGTCGCGGGCGACGCGATCGTCGCGGCGACCGTCGTCCTGCGGGACAGCGCCATCCAGTTGCAGGCCTTCGCCGCCCCCAAGCGCGAGGGCATCTGGGGCGAGGTGCGCGAGGAGATCGGGTCGGGCATCACCCAGCAGGGCGGCATCGTCGACGAGGTCGAGGGTCCGCTGGGCTGGGAGCTGCGCGCCCAGGTGCCGGTGCAGCTGCCGGACGGCACGGGTGGCTTCCAGGTGGTGCGGTTCGTCGGTGTGGACGGCCCCCGCTGGTTCCTGCGCGGTGTCATCTCGGGCCAGGGCGCGGTACAGCCGCAGGCCGCGGGACTGCTGGAGCAGATCTTCCGGGACACGGTCGTGGTCCGCGGCGACGGCCCGATGGCGCCCCGCGACCCGATCGTCCTGAAGCTGCCGAACGACGCGCAGATGGTCCCCGAGAACGTCCAGCAGGACGACGGAACCTCCCGCTTCTCCGGCGGCATGGGCCAGTTGCAGCGCGGACCGGAGATCACCGAGGTCCGCTAGACAGACACCAAGAGGGCCGCATCCCGTGGGGATGCGGCCCTTTTCTCGTGCGCGGACCCTTGACGACCGATTGGTCTGTACCTACGGTCTCGGCCCAACGCCTGGTTCATGAGGGCGCCCTGTGTTCACGTATGAGAACAGAGCCGCCATGCGTCGTACCCCCCTCCTTGCGACCGTCACCGCCCTCGTCCTGGGCGGTCTCCTCGCGCAGCCGACCGCACCCCGCGCCGAGGCCGCCCCCGCGGCCTTCGCCCATCCCGGAGTCACCGTCTCCAAGGGCCAGTTGGACTTCGCCCGCACCAAGGTCAACGCCGGCGCCCAGCCCTGGAAGGGCGCCTTCGACCGGATGCTGGCGAGCAAGTACGCCGACCTGAACCGCACGCCCAAGCCGCGCGCGATCGTCGAGTGCGGCTCGTACTCGACCCCGAACCACGGCTGCACCGACGAGCGCGAAGACGCCATCGCCGCGTACACCCACGCGCTCGCCTGGTACGTCACCCGCGACGAGCGCCACGCGAAGAAGGCCATCGAGCTGATGGACGCCTGGTCCGCCGTGATCAAGGACCACACCAACAGCAACGCGCCCCTGCAGACCGGCTGGGCCGGTTCCTCCTGGCCCAGGGCCGCCGAGATCATCAAGCACACGTACACCGGGAGCTGGGCCGACTCCGGCCGCTTCGCGGCCATGCTGCGGAATGTCTACCTGCCCGAGGTCATCAACGGCTCCCACTCCAACGGCAACTGGGAGCTGTCGATGATGGAGGCCGCCGTCGGCATCGCCGTCCACCTGGAGGACAAGGCGTCGTACGACAAGGCCATGGCGAAGTTCCGGACGCGCACGGCCGCCTTCGTCTACCTCGCCTCCGACGGCGAGCTGCCGAAGACCGTGCCGAGCCAGAACCTCGACACCAGGGACAAGATCGTCAGGTACTGGCAGGGCCAGTCGACCTTCGTCACCGGGCTCACCCAGGAGACCTGCCGCGACCTCACGCACACCGGCTACGGCATCTCGGCGATCTCCCATGTCGCTGAGACCAGCCGGATCCAGGGCCAGGACCTGTACGGCACCGACGTCGGCGAACGGCTGCGGCAGGCGCTCGGGTTCCAGGCGAAGTACGAGCTGGGTGCGGCCGTGCCGAGCTGGCTGTGCGGCGGCTCGCTGCATCTCGGGCTCGGGCCGGTCACCGAGGTCGGATACAACGCCCTGCATCACAGGCTTGGCATGCCCATGACTAACGCGCAGACGCTGACCGAGCGCAACCGCCCGGCCGGCACCAACAACCTCTTCGTGGCCTGGGAAACGCTCACCCACGGGGACAACCCGAGCTGAACCGTTGAACTGCCGGGCGCCGGTTGGCGATACTGGCGCCCGGTTCACGGGGGAGGACGCATGACTCAGGTGGTCACCGAGACCATGGTGCGCGTCGAGAACGTGCGTAAGTCGTACGGCGACTCGGCCGCCGCGGTCCACGCCCTGCGCGGGGTCTCCTTCGAGGTGCCGCGCGGCGAACTCGTCGCCCTCAAGGGGCGCTCGGGATCCGGGAAGACCACGCTCCTCAACATCGTCGGCGGGCTCGACGTACCGGACGAGGGGCGGGTCACGGTCGACGGGCTCGACCTCGCGGAGCTGGGCGATGACGGGCTGCTGGCGCTGCGCCGGGACCGCATCGGGTTCGTCTTCCAGTCCTTCGGGCTGATCCCGATCCTCACGGCCGCCGAGAACGTCGGCGTGCCGATGCGGCTGCGCCGGGCCGACCCGCGCGAGCGGGAGGAGCGTGTCGAACTGCTGCTGTCCCTGGTCGGCCTCGCCGACCACGCGCAGCAGCGGCCCGGGGAGCTCTCCGGCGGCCAGCAGCAGCGGGTCGCCATCGCCCGCGCCCTCGCCAACAGCCCCTCGCTCCTCGTCGCCGACGAGCCGACCGGCCAGCTGGACGCGGAGACCGGCCACGCCGTGATGGAGCTGCTGCGTGCCGTCGTACGCAGCGAGCAGGTCACCGCGCTGGTCGCCACGCACGACGCGAACCTGCTGGACCTGGCCGACCGGGTGCTGGAGCTGAGCGACGGGGAGATCGTCGGGACGTGACGGCCGCCGGCTGTCTTTGGCGCGTCAGGGTTGCGTCAAAGACGGTCCACGGACCGCTCCCGGCCCCATTTGTCGCGATTATTGGCCGTAAGGTCGACGCTGCGTGGGCAGCAGTGACCGGAAGACAATGAGGCCATGGGACGCGGCAAGCTTCGGATCTACCTCGGTGCGGCACCGGGCGTCGGCAAGACGTACGCGATGCTGTCCGAGGCGCACCGGCGTGTCGAGCGGGGCACGGACTGCGTGGTGGCCTTCGTGGAGCACCACGGCCGGTCGCGCACCGAGGTGATGCTGCACGGTCTGGAGCAGCTCCCGCGCCGGGAGCTGGAGTATCGCGGCGGGGTGTTCACGGAGATGGACGTCGATGCCGTTCTCCGGAGGACGCCCGCCGTCGCCCTGGTGGACGAACTGGCCCACACCAATGTCCCCGGCTCGCGCAACGCCAAGCGGTGGCAGGACGTGGAGGAGCTGCTGGCGGCCGGGATCGACGTCATCACGACCGTCAACATCCAGCATCTGGAGTCGCTGGGGGACGTGGTCGAGGCGATCACGGGGGTGCGGCAGCAGGAGACGGTGCCGGACGAGGTGGTGCGGCGGGCGGATCAGATCGAGCTGGTCGACATGTCGCCACAGGCGCTGCGGCGACGGATGGCGCATGGCAACATCTACCAGCCCGACAAGGTCGACGCGGCCCTCTCGAACTACTTCCGGCCCGGCAACCTGACCGCGCTGCGGGAACTGGCGCTGTTGTGGGTGGCCGACCGGGTGGACGCCTATCTGAAGCAGTACCGAAGCGATCACCGGGTGTCGAAGATCTGGGGTTCGCGGGAGCGGATCGTGGTCGGGCTGACGGGCGGGCCGGAGGGGCGGACGCTGATCCGGCGGGCGGCGCGGCTGGCGGAGAAGGGCGCCGGCGGTGAGGTGCTGGCGGTGTACATAGCCCGCAGCGACGGGCTGACCTCGGCCTCCCCGAAGGAACTGGCCGTCCAGCGCACGCTGGTCGAGGACCTGGGCGGCACCTTCCACCACGTCGTGGGCGACGACATACCGGCCGCGTTGCTGGACTTCGCGCGCGGGGTGAACGCCACCCAGGTCGTCCTCGGCTCCTCGCGCCGCAAGACCTGGCAGTACGTCCTCGGACCCGGCGTCGGTACGACCGTGGCCCGCGAGTCGGGACCCGACCTCGACGTGCACATCGTCACGCACGAGGAGGTCGCCAAGGGGCGCGGCCTGCCGGTGGCCCGGGGCGCGCGGCTCGGCCGGGCCCGGATCATCTGGGGCTGGGCGGTCGGCGTGCTCGGTCCGGTGATCATGGCCGTTCTGCTCAGTACCGTGCACCTCGGCCTCGCCAACGACATGCTGTTGTTCCTGACCGCCGTGGTGGCGGCCGCCCTGCTCGGCGGGCTGCTGCCCGCGCTGGGCTCGGCCGCGGTCGGTTCCCTGCTGCTGAACTACTTCTACACACCGCCCGTGCACCACTGGACCATCGCCGACCCGAAGAACATCGTCGCCATCGCGATCTTCGTCGGCGTCGGGGTGTCGGTGGCCTCCGTGGTCGACCTCGCCGCCCGGCGCACCCATCAGGCGGCCCGGCTGCGCGCCGAGTCGGAGATCCTGTCCTTCCTCGCGGGCAACGTACTGCGCGGCGAGACCGGCCTGGAGGACCTCCTGGAGCGGGTCCGCGAGACCTTCGGCATGGAGTCGGCGGCCCTGCTGGAACGCGAGAGCGACGTCGACCCGTGGACCTGCGCGGGCCGGGTCGGTCTCGGGCGGCCCGTGGAGCGGCCCGAGGACGCCGACGTGGACGTGCCGGTGTCGGACCACATGGCGCTCGCGCTGACCGGCCGGGTGCTGCCGGCCGAGGACCGCCGGGTGCTGGCCGCCTTCGCCGCGCAGGCCGCGGTGGTGCTGGACCGGCGGCGCCTGCAGGAGGAGGCCGAGCGGGCCCGCGCGCTGGCCGAGGGCAACCGGATCCGCACCGCGCTGTTGGCCGCCGTGAGCCATGACCTCCGTACACCCCTGGCCGGGATCAAGGCGGCCGTCTCGTCGCTGCGGTCCGACGACGTGGCCTGGTCCGAGGAGGACCAGGCGGAGCTGCTGGAGGGCATCGAGGACGGCGCCGACCGGCTCGACCACCTGGTGGGCAACCTGCTCGACATGTCCCGGCTGCAGACCGGCACGGTCACACCGCTGATCCGGGAGATCGACCTCGACGAGGTGGTGCCGATGGCGCTCGGCGGGGTGCCCGAGGGCAGCGCCGAGCTGGACATCCCGGAGACGCTGCCCATGGTGGCCGTGGATCCGGGATTGCTGGAGCGGTCGGTGGCCAACCTGGTGGAGAACGCCGTGAAGTACAGCCCGGCCGGTGAGGCGGTCCTGGTGTCCGCCAGCGCCATCGCGGACCGCGTGGAGGTGCGGGTGGTCGACCGGGGGCCGGGCGTCCCCGACGAGGCCAAGGAACGCATCTTCGAGCCCTTCCAGCGTTACGGCGACGCCCCGCGCGGCGCCGGCGTCGGACTCGGCCTCGCGGTCGCGCGCGGCTTCGCCGAGGCAATCGGTGGCACCCTCGACGCGGAGGACACGCCTGGAGGCGGCCTCACCATGGTCCTCACGCTGCGGGCGGCGGCGGGACCGAGCCCCGAGCAGCTGCTTCACCCCGTACGACCCGAAAGGCAGGTCACATGACCCGGGTGCTGGTGATCGACGACGAGCCGCAGATCGTGCGTGCCCTCGTGATCAACCTCAGGGCGCGCAAGTACGAGGTCGACGCGGCGCACGACGGCGCCACCGCCCTCGAACTGGCCGCCGCCCGCCACCCGGACGTGGTGGTCCTCGACCTGGGCCTGCCCGACATGGACGGCGTCGAGGTGATCAAGGGCCTGCGCGGCTGGACCCGGGTGCCGATCCTGGTGCTGTCCGCCCGGCACACCTCCGACGAGAAGGTCGAGGCCTTGGACGCGGGCGCCGACGACTACGTCACCAAGCCCTTCGGCATGGACGAGCTGCTCGCCCGGCTGCGCGCCGCCGTCCGCCGCGCCGAGCCGACCGGCGCCGGTGAGGACGAGGTGCTGGTGGAGACCGACGAGTTCACCGTCGACCTGGCCGCGAAGAAGGTCCAGAAGCACGGCAAGGACGTACGGCTGACGCCCACGGAGTGGCATCTGCTGGAGGTGCTGGTGCGCAACACCGGCCGCCTGGTCAGCCAGAGGCAACTGCTCCAGGAGGTGTGGGGGCCGTCGTACGGCACGGAGACGAACTACCTGCGGGTCTACATGGCCCAGCTGAGGCGCAAGCTGGAGGCGGACCCGGCACATCCCAAGCACTTCATCACGGAGCCGGGGATGGGGTATCGATTTGAGCGGTGAGCCGGAGCCGGGCCGGGGGTCCGGGGGTTGTCCCCCGGGGGATGCAGTATCACGGAGCCGGGGATGGGGTATCGATTTGAGCGGTGAGCCGGAGCCGGGCCGGGGGTCCGGGGGTCGTCCCCCGGGGCATGCAGTACTACGGAGCCGGGGATGGGGTACCGGTTCGAGCGCCGGCACCGGGGGTACGTAGCTGTCGGCGGGCCCCGGTACGCTTCAGACATGAGTGCTGTTCCTCGTTCCGAGAAGCCGGCGGGCCGGTTCCGGCGCATGCTCGGCCGGCTCTCCTCGTCGCAGGAGGACCTGGAGTCCGAGGAGCTGCGGGAGGACACCGCGACCGCGGGCTGCACGCGCATCGGTGACTGCCAGGACCGCCAGGTCGTCACGGTTACTGGTACCTTGCGCACGGTCACCCTGCGTCCGCGTGCGGGCGTCCCGGCCCTGGAGGCCGAGCTGTTCGACGGCTCCGCCGCGCTGGACGTGGTGTGGCTCGGCAGGCGCTCCATCGTGGGGATAGAGCCCGGGCGCAAGCTGATCGCATCGGGCCGGATCTCGATGAGCCGGGGCCGCCGGGTGCTGTTCAATCCGAAATACGAACTCAGACCCCTCGGACGGGAGTAGCCGGTGACGTCGCTCGACAAGCCGACCCAAGACACCGAAGTCACTGCGCAGCGGGACGCCCGGGCGGTGACCGAGGCCGCGCTGTTCGAAGCCTTCGGCGGCGTGCGGGGCATGGTCGAGACCGTCCTGCCCGGCCTGCTGTTCGTCACCATCTACACGATCAACAAGGACCTGCACCTGTCGGCGATCGCCGCGCTCGGTGTGTCCCTGCTGCTGGTCGTGGTCCGGCTGGTGATGCGGGACACCGTCAAGCACGCCTTCAGCGGTGTCTTCGGCGTCGCCTTCGGTGTCGTCTTCGCGATGATGACCGGCAACGCCAAGGACTTCTACCTGCCCGGCATGCTCTACACGCTGGGCCTGGGCCTCGCCTACATCATCACGACCCTCTGCGGTGTCCCGCTGATCGGCCTGATCCTCGGCCCGGTCTTCAAGGAGAACCTCTCCTGGCGCACCCGCAACCCGGGCCGCAAGAAGGCGTACGCCAAGGCCAGCTGGGCCTGGGGCCTGATCCTGCTCGCCAAGTGCGCGATCCTCTTCCCGCTGTACTGGTGGGCCGACACGGCCCAGCTGGGCTGGGTCCTGGTCGCCCTCAAGATCCCGCCGTTTCTGCTGGCCGTCTATCTGACCTGGGTGTTCCTGGCGAAGGCGCCCGCGCCGATCGACGTGTTCGCCGAGATGGAGGCGGAGGAGAAGGCGGCCGAGGCCAAGAAGGCGGCCGCGGAGGCTGGTTCGGGTGCTGCTTCGGGGCACCGTCGGGAGGCGTAGTTCCCGGCAGGAGCGAGACAAGAACGAGAAGGGGCGCCCTGAGTCCTCAGGGCGCCCCTTCTTGTCGTACGGCTGCGTCGTACGGCTTCGTCGTACCGCTCTCGTCATACCGCCGCAGGGCTCAGCTCGCCACGTCGTCCTTGCGCACCGACAGCAGGTCCTCCAGCTGCTCCTCGCGGGCCGGGGCGGCCACGAAGAGGAGCTCGTCGCCCGCCTCCAGGGAGTCCTCCTGGGACGGGGTGAGAACGCGGGTGCCGCGGATGATCGTGACCAGGGACGTGTCCTCCGGCCATTCCACGTCGCTGACCCGGGTGCCGGCCAGGGCCGACTCCTCGGGCAGGGTCAGTTCGACGAGGTTGGCGTCGCCGTGGCTGAACCGGAGCAGCCGGACCAGGTCGCCGACGCTCACCGCCTCCTCGACCAGGGCCGACATCAGGCGCGGAGTGGAGACCGCCACGTCCACGCCCCAGGACTCGTTGAACAGCCACTCGTTCTTCGGGTTGTTCACCCGGGCGACGACGCGCGGAACGCCGTACTCCGTCTTCGCCAGCAGGGAGACGACCAGGTTGACCTTGTCGTCGCCGGTCGCGGCGATCACCACGTTGCAGCGCTGCAACGCGGCCTCGTCCAGGGACGTGATCTCGCAGGCGTCGGCCAGCAGCCACTCCGCCTGTGGGACGCGCTCGACCGAGATGGCGGTCGGCGCCTTGTCGATGAGCAGGACCTCGTGGCCGTTCTCCAGCAGTTCGCCCGCGATCGAGCGGCCCACCGCACCGGCACCGGCAATGGCGACCCTCATCAGTGACCGCCCTCCTCTTCGGGACCCTTGGCGAACGCCGCCTCGACCTTGTCGACCTCGTCGGTGCGCATCATCACGTGCACCAGGTCACCCTCCTGCAACACCGTCTGCGAGGAGGGCAGGATCGCCTCGCCGAGCCGGGTCAGGAACGCCACGCGCACGCCGGTCTCCTCCTGGAGGCGGCTGATCCGCTGGCCCACCCAGGACGCGGCGGTGTGCACCTCGGCGAGCTGGACGCCGCCGGTGGGGTCGCGCCACAGCGGCTCGGCGCCCGAGGGAAGCAGGCGGCGCAGCATCTGGTCGGCCGTCCAGCGGACGGTGGCCACGGTCGGGATGCCCAGGCGCTGGTATACCTCGGCCCGCCGGGGGTCGTAGATCCGGGCCGCGACGTTCTCGATGCCGAACATCTCGCGGGCCACGCGCGCGGCGATGATGTTCGAGTTGTCCCCGCTGGAGACCGCGGCGAAGGCGCCGGCCTCCTCGATGCCCGCCTCGCGCAGGGTGTCCTGGTCGAAGCCGACGCCGGTGACCCGACGGCCGCCGAACCCGGAGCCCAGGCGTCGGAATGCGGTGGGGTCCTGGTCGACCACGGCGACCGTGTGCCCCTGCTGCTCCAGGGTCTGGGCGAGAGCGGAACCCACTCGCCCGCAGCCCATGATGACGATGTGCACGTGTGGCCCTACCCCGCAGTCCTGGTCATCCCGATGACCTGCGAAAACACCCTGATCACTCTTCTCTCTCAGTCTGCCGGGCAACAACGGGCAACAGCGTCCGTCGTTGCCCGAAGACGAGCTTATGCCGCAACTCCGTCCATGCCCTCATCCACGGAGGGCGCGGATTTCGTTCAGCGTGCGTTGAAGTATTTGGCTTCGGGGTGGTGGATGACGATGGCGTCGGTGGACTGTTCGGGGTGGAGCTGGA